>CAYUJF010000042.1:0-5319 GCA_964445015.1 uncultured Candidatus Saccharibacteria bacterium | reverse complement strand
ATTCTCAGGAGGGGCCTTCAGTCCCTCGGTGGGGACGGACAGTCCCTTTGGGCGCCAAGCTCCTTGATGTCGGAGGGGTTAGCCCAAGAAGCCGCCGGGTTTCCCGTGCGGAGTGTCACCATCAGAACGGCTACGTAACTATATGCGCTCACAATTCAAAACTCTTGGTTGATGCTGGACAAACGGTAGATACTACAAACTGTATCGCCCTGTCGGGAAGCACGGGGAGAAGCACTGGAGCACACGTCCACTACGAGATCCGGGTGTGGCCCAGGGCAGCAAAATATCGAGGAAACCTGGAAAATGACTGATTTCACATGATAAACCCGACACGGGCTCCATTACGGGGTATTCGCGCTTTAATATATTATGTAATATCACTAAATTCGACTTGACAATCAATGACTTAGAACTGTATATATCGCTCTATGTTATATTAATATCAAATGCGCCGTCATCCATCATGCCTCATATTTTGAGGAACGTGTCTATGGCCGGCTATCATCTTACTCGCCTTGCCATCCTGCTGAAAGAAGTTGCGCTGGATGATTTATGGGCCAATTAACCGGCTAACTATCCGGTTAATGTTATGGTGAGTTTCGATGCTATTCAATATTGTTCTTATCATCAGTAATTTTAGTTATGAAGACCATTTTTAAAATCAATTACTTTAACCCGAGTTAACATCTGCCGCTATTTAGCCGGTTAATTATCCGGCTATTTATCCGGCTTTTATGATTGAAACCGTATCCCAACCCCAACATGCTTAAAGTTGCAGGTGCTTGCAGTTACTTTCTCGCTTCGAGCAGCCTGCATTATATCCAGATGTTGATTAAGATAAGCCGAGCCAGAAAATTTTCCTACCTCTCGACTCAGCTTATTAAGCCCTGGTTCAGGACCTAGATGAGAATTTAGCCAGTGGCTATATGCAACGAGTAATAACCTCAGAAAAATAGTGTGCGTTGGCCAGTAATACATTTGATTTAGCCTTCGAAGCAAGAAGTCATATGCTTCAGTGGAATGAAACCAAGATTCATGCAATAGACTAATATTTGGGGCGCCTTAACCGGATAAGTATCCGGCTAATATTAAATATACTTATCTGATGAATTACCCGGCTTCTTATCCGGTTTATTAACCGGTTACATTTCCGACTATTTTATATAGCAATTCGCTTGACGCTTAAACTCAATTTTCCATCATGCTTTTTTATTGGATTTTTTGGCTTTTGTGTTGTTTGTCGATATAAGGTTATAATTTTATCAGGCTCATCTTCCGGCCATTTTTCCGACTAATTATCCGGCTATTTGCCCGATTAATTTTACGGTTAATTAACCAGTTAATTATCCGGTTATTTATTTTGTTTTATTGATCGGCTATTTTACCCATAGAATTCTGTTTCTCTTATGCACAATTTTTAGATTAGATAATTTCAGCGTCAACATATTTAAAAAGCCCGACATTCAATCATCTCTTTGAATGTTCTCAATTCCCGACATTATCTTACGCCTTGGGACAGACATTATTAAATGGCGCTTTAAGCCCTCATACTTGCCTTATCATGCTAAACGAAAATCAATCATTAATTCCTGAACCGTCATTCTCAAGTTTATTCCACGGGCAGAAATGCACTAGACCTGATTTAATACTTCACCATATTCCGACTCATTAGCCGGTTAATTATCCGGTTATTTTCTGAGATTTGCTACTTTCTTTGTTTGAAGTTGTCTCGAGTATTTTTTTTATCCCTGAATCATATGGCGCTGCTGCTCGGTATTTTATTATCTATTATCACAATATTTTTGTTGACTTTTAGTAACTTAGCGTTATATATGGCTTAGCACTTACCCAAGGAGATAACGCAATGATAATAGCAATGGTCAACAACAAGGGAGGTGTAGGTAAGACCGTTACATCAGTCAATCTTGCTGCAGCCTTGGCAAATCGCAACAAAAAAGTCCTGGTAATTGATAACGACCCCCAGTGTAACGCTACATCGTTATTTCTAGGGGACGCCAACCCCGATAATACCCTCTATGAGGCTTACACCGAATCCCTTCCTATTCAAAAATGCATTTACCCCACCCAATTTGGCGTTGACATCGTGCCAAATGCGCAGGTAACCGCGCAAATCGAATCCGATCTCTACCAGGATACAGCTAAGAGTTATTCGCTCTTGAAAAACTTCGCGCGGGATTACGCGACTGATCACTATGATATTACCTTGATAGACTGCCCCCCAAGTTTAGGCTTGTGGGTAATCATGGCAATGGCGTGCGCAGATGGGGTCATTGTTCCCATAGAGTCTGGAAGTCGCTTTTCTCTTGACGGCCTTTCATCCATTTACACTTCAATTGAAAGCATCAGGTCAACCAAGATAAATAAAGAATTGCGATTTTTAAAAACACTCATAAATAAAGTCGACCTCAGAACCACGTCTTCGAAGGTCGTTGTTGAGAAAATTCATGAACTTTATCCTGACAATACCTTTTCCACGACTATCCCGATAAATGACTCGATAAAGCAGGCTGAATTAACCCGTACTACAGTTTTGAAATACAACCCCCAGTGTACCGGTTCAAAGAGATACCGCGCACTAGCTGACGAGTTAATCGATTTAATTAATTCAATAGATTCTGAATCTATTTCTCAGGGACTTACCAATGGCTAAAAGACCTTCTCTTGCAGACAGTCTGAAGGCTTCGCTATCAAAAGGCGTACATATAGAAACGGCAGAGAAGATTGCTCAAGGTCTTCCGCCTATCGAAGACCTAGCCACAAGCACTTCTTCTCCCTGTATTGAAGGGTCGGATAGCAAACCGGAAGACCTAAATAGCAACCATATCCCTCGCGATCCGGTTAATGGGCCGGATATTTATCCGGGTAACGAGCCGGTACATTATCCGGTTGGAGCCGGTCAACAATCCGGTCAACCATCAGGCTATTCGGACAACCGTCCGGTTCATGATATGGTTAATTCGCCGGTTATTAAGCCGGTTTCTTCGCCTGTTAATTATCCGGTTAATACTTCGACTAATCTTAAGGCCAAGGAACCGGTTACTTTCTTCGATAAAATTGTAGATCCAGAACTATGGTATCCTTTCACAGAAAAACAAGGTCGTATTCTCTTATATTTACTTCAAGCAGGTGGTAGAGCGAATCGAAACAATATCTCATCTGATACCGGTATTAATATCGCAACTGTCAAGCATACCATGAGAATCTTGGCGAAAGACGGCTACATAGGAAACGTCCGTCTGTACGTTGAGCACAGTAGAAGAGGCTTTTCTTATACTATTAATCAGGCGATGTGCGCAGAATTCGCATCACGTTTCGGTAAACACATTTCGACCAGTTATCCGACTAATAAACCGGTTATCGATCAGCATATCAAGTTATCTGTTTATCCGGTTAATACTCAGGCCAATAATCCGGTTAGATTTTCTCCTTCCTTTAGTAGTAGTAGTGATCAAGATCTATCTACTACTAAAGCATCAGACCCTGAATTTGGCTTTTGGGCAGATCTTGGTGTTACTGAAAGACAGCTTCTGAACTGGGAAGAAGAGTTTCAAATGTCGCGTTCAGAGCTACTTCAATGCCTTCGCTATTGTCGTTACGACCTTCTTAACAACCCAGACAGGCAGGATGTTAAATCACCTCAGAACTGGTTTTACAAAACTGTCAGGAAAGTAGGCGCTTACCCTAAACCGGAAGGTTATAAATCACTTCAAGAACTGAAAATTGAACGTGAACGCAAAGAACTTGAAGAAATGGAGAAACAGGCTCTAGAACTTGCAGAGTTACGACGGAAAAAACATATTGCATCACTAGATCTTAAATTTCAAAAAATATTGACCGATGAAGGCGATGAATACCATGCACTCCTTGCAGAAATAAAAGGTCTAGCTCGGGAAGTAGGTGGAATAGTCCTGGAATCAGCCTTAAGAAGGAAGTTTTTTGAGCAAAATGGCGTTGAAGTTCAGCTGTAATCCCTTCCATTATCATGTTTCCTATGCAGAAAAAGGTGGCCACGAGGAATGAAAATCCTTCTTATTGAAGATGACAAAAAGATTGCAAACTTTATCGCTCGAAATCTTGAAGGCGAGGGGTATGAGATATCGATAGTGAACGATCATGAGGAAGGAATTCAGAGATCCACTGAGGAGGTATATGGGCTAGTCATTTTCGCCCTGACGATGCCCAATAAAGAACGCAATTCGATAATAAGCAAATTGCGTAAAAAAAATCAGCTCAAACCAATCATGATACTGTCCGCGACGGACTCGGTCGACGACATTGTTGATGGTCTTGACGCAGGCGCCGATGACTACTTGTCAAAACCATTCTCCTTGCCGGAATTTCTCGCCCGTGTCAAGGCTCTGCTGCGAAGAACTGCTCAAGAACGTGGTGCAAAAGTATATTTTGCAGACCTATGCCTTGATCCGGTTGCACATACAGTATGGAGAAACGAAAAAGAAATTGAACTGACTGCAAAAGAATATGAACTCCTCGAGTACCTAATGCGCCACCCGAAGCAGACTGTGACGAGAAATATGATAGCCGATGCAGTTTGGGGGGGCGGATTCGACAGATTCACAAACATCATCGACGTCTACGTCAATTATCTCAGAAAAAAAATCGACCGTGGACACGACACCAAGTTGATACACACTATACGCGGCGTTGGCTACATGCTCACAAACGAGAAATAACAGGTGCTTCCATGTGCGGTCGCTTCACTTTTGCCATCTCGCCTGAACTGCTTGCCGAGATTTTTGGATCATCCATTCTCGAAGATCATGAACCGCATTACAACATCGCACCAACGCAACAGGTTCTCGTTATCAGAAGGAACGGAGACGGAAACCGGGGCTCTATGATGCGCTGGGGGCTCATACCATCGTGGGCTAAAGAACCTGCCATCGGCAATCGGATGATTAACGCACGGTGCGAAACGGTCCACGAGAAACCTGCATTTCGCGCAGCAATCCGCTTTCGGCGCTGCGTCATCCCTGCAAATGGCTTTTATGAATGGAGGGAAGAGGGGGGAAAGAAGCACCCTCTCTACATCAGTATGAAGGACGGATCCATCATGGGCTTTGCCGGTATCTGGGACAACTGGAAGACTCCCGACGGCGAGACTTTGGAGTCCTGTTCCATTCTCACCACCAACTCCAACCCCCTGATCCAGCCCATTCATGACCGCATGCCGGTGATCCTCCATCCCGAAGAGTACGACCTCTGGCTCGATCGGGATATCACCAACCCGGAAAAACTGAAGCCCCTCTATCAACCCTATCCCGCCGATCTGCTGGATAT
>CAYUJF010000041.1:0-5669 GCA_964445015.1 uncultured Candidatus Saccharibacteria bacterium | reverse complement strand
TGACGCAGGTAATTCAAAATTCGGACAATATCGGTATGGCTTGGGTGTCGGACAAAATGGGCAAGGATGCCATGGGCAAATATCTTACCGATTTTGGCTTTGGCGGCAAAACGGGTATCGACGTCGAAGCGGAAAGTATCGGTATGGTAATTGATCCTAAAAAATGGAGTAAGGTTCAAAGAGCTAACATATCATTTGGTCAAGGTATTCTAACAACGCCGCTTCAAATGGTGACGGCCTATGCAGCCATTGCCAACGGCGGCAAGCTTGTTAAGCCGCACTTACTCGACACTGTCATTGCGCCGAGCGGCGAGAAGAAGCAAGTACAAACTACGGAAGTTCGACAAGTTATTAAAAAAGAAACCGCCGACAAAATTAAAGATATGCTTATCGGCGTAGTTGAAAATGGACACGGTAAAAAAGCGGCCGTTGAAGGTTATAAGGTCGCAGGCAAAACCGGAACCGCGCAGATTGCCAAAAAGGGTGGTGGATATGAGGAAAATCAGCACATCGGTTCATTTGTTGGCTATGCTCCGGCTGATGATCCGCAGTTTGTGCTGCTTGTTAAATTAGACAAGCCATCAAATGTCGAATTTGCTGAAAGCTCCGCTGCACCGACTTTCGGTATTATTGCTAAATGGCTCCTGACGAACTACTATAAGTAATATTTTGACTTATTGAGTGTTGGGTGATTCTCGAGAAAACCATTTATTTACTTCGATGTTCGAGGTATAATGATCTCATGAAGAAATGGTTACTTCAGAGAGTGATGGATTATCTTGCTTTCTGTGCACGAACAGTATTAAGGCGTGCTCCTAAGGATGTTGTAATTGTTGGTATTACTGGTTCGACTGGGAAAACTAGCGCCAAAGAAGCCTTGGGTTTAGTTGCAAAACATATATGGCGAGACCGGACAGTCGTGTCACCTGGCAATCTGAATAATGAAATCGGCCTGCCTTTGGCAATTTTAGATTATCAGGATTTGCCAACATTATGGCAATATCCCATTTTACTGATCTCAGCATTACTTCGGGCATTTTTTCTTCGCCCGGCACAATGCTATGTTCTTGAATACGCCATTGATAGTCCAGGAGATATGGACCACCTTGTTAGTATTGCCAGGCCCAACTGGGTGCTTCTGACAAATATTACATCGGTTCATCTGGAGAATTTTACCAGTCAGAAGGAACTCATTGACGAGAAATTAAAGATAATTCAATCTATGGTGAGTGGTGGCAACATAATTTATTGCGGTGATGATGAAAAACTGTCAAGGCACATTAAGAAGAGTAAAAAATATTTAACCTATACTTTTGGAAAGAATAGTAGCAATAATGCGAAAATATCTGCTGTCAAAATGGATCGTGCTGCGACTGAGTTCGCTTTCCGTATGAACAATGTGAGTAAAGAGTTTAAGATCAATGCGCTCGGTGTCCATTATATTTATGCCGTCGTTCCAGCAATAATATTTGGTCTCAAGAATAAACTCTCGCCGGAAACCCTACAAAGAGTTGTGGGTGATTTTTCAGTTCTACCGGGGCGAGGCAATATCGTTGCGGGTATCAATAACTCTTTAATTATCAACGACACCTACAACGCCAACCCATTATCAACCGCTGCCGCCCTTGAACTTCTCAAGCAATTGCCGGCAGAAAACAAAATCGCGGTATTGGGAGATATGTTAGAACTTGGTAAGGATAGCGAGCAAGCGCATCACGAGATATTAAAGGCCGCATCTCGAGTTGCTGATATTGTGCTGCGAGATATTTAAAGGATAACATCGAAAGGAACGCCCTTGTGCTCGTTAAAGGGTCGCAATCAATGCGAATGGAAATGGCCGTTAAGGCGATTATGTCGAACCCTGAAAATGCTTTTAATTCTCTGCCCCGACAATCGAAGTCATGGTTAAAGAAGCCTTTTATTGAGGTATAATGATAAGTAATAGATATACATAAACTCTATGTTGGATTTATTTGTCCCAAGCTATTTTATTAGAATCCTGTCGTTTACAACATTCGCTTTTGTGATTGGCATTCTGCTGACACCTCTATTCACTGATTTTCTGTACAGAAATCAACTCGGTAAGAAAATCAGACACACTGATTATGCTGGTGAAAAGGCGCCGATCTACAGTAAGCTCCACAAGGGCAAGGAAAATACTCCCACAATGGGAGGTTTGATTATCTGGATACCAGTCGCGATAATCACCATCCTGTTTAACCTAACACGCTCTGGTACGTGGCTACCGCTTTTCGCTTTGGTTGGCGCTGGAATTATAGGTGCTATTGACGACATTTTGAACATTCGAGGCATTGGGCCGAACCGGGGAGGGTTACGCTTTAGATATAAATTTCTCCTGTATTTGCTAATCGCGATTGTCGGCGCTTGGTGGTTCTATAGTAAGCTGCAGTGGAGTATATTTCACATTCCTTTTATGCCAAGCATCGATATCGGATGGTGGTATATACCCGTTTTTATTGCAATATTAGTATTCTTTGCTTTTTCCGTTAATGAGACCGATGGATTGGATGGATTGGCTGGCGGGGTGATGGGCATCAGCTTTGGTGCCTATTCGTTAATTGCTTTAAGCCAAAATAAAATTGAACTGGCGATATTCTGCGCCACTATACTGGGAGCAATCTTAGCGTTCTTATGGTTCAATATTTACCCGGCACGCTTTTTCATGGGAGATACTGGTGCGATGAGTTTGGGTATGACGCTTGGAATAGTTGCATTTTTAACCAACACTCCGATCGTACTTTTAATTATCGGTTTTGTGTGTGTTATGGAAGCTCTGTCAGTTATTATCCAGATAATCTCTAAGAGATTTTTCCACAGAAAAGTATTTCTATCATCACCCATACATCATCATTTCGAGGCGATAGGGTGGCCGGAAACTAAAGTGACAATGCGCTTTTGGATTATCTCGGCGATGTCTGCTGTAATCGGTTTGGCGGTCGCGCTGTTCGATAAATTGTAATGGAACTAAGGCAAAAAAAAATCGCAGTCTTGGGCTTGGGTCGGGAAGCGAAGGCTCTCGCTAAGTATTTTAATAAGACGCGGATAGACGCTGAATTTTTGGATGAAAACCCTAACGCGGATGACACAGATATCGTATCGTTGGGTTTTAGGGTGGTAAAAAAAACCGGCGCTTTCGCATCTCTAAATAATTACAACATTGTCTTTCGAAGTCCTGGAATCAGCATGAATCATCCGGCTCTAAAGCCGGTTCGCCTGAAATTAACTTCACTAACAAAATTGTTTTTCGAGTTATGGCCGGGCAAGATAATTGGCGTAACTGGTACGAAAGGCAAAGGGACGACTGCTTCAATAATAAAATCGATATTGAGTGAAGCGAATATCCCGTCGGTATTGCTTGGTAATATTGGCGAGGTAGATTTAAATATCATCGAACAATATCAGAAAAATGCAGTTGCCGTCTATGAGATGTCCAGCTTTCAACTTGAAGGTCTTGGAGTTAGCCCAGATGTTGCCGTGGTTCTGGATGTATCGAGCGAGCACTTAGATTATCACAAGACAACTCAAAACTATCAAAATGCTAAGCTGGATATTGTGCGACACCAGAAACCGGATAATTGGTTAATTACCACCTGCCAAAATCCAATTTTCGAAAAAGTCATCGGAGCATCTAAGGCACAAAAGATCGGAGTGTCTTTGTGCGACCCCTGCTTAAAGCATTCAGTCTGGTGGCAGGGAGAAGTATTGCATGAAACGGTCTCGAATAGTGGTGCTGACATCGTACGTTTAAATGATCTTCAGGTCGTCGGCATCCATAATATGGTTAATGCTGCAGCCGCGGCTGCAGCCGCTTTATCGTTAGGTGTTGATACGGACCAAATCAGGCAAGGGATTAAAGGTTTCTCTGGCTTACCATATCGCATGCAGAATATTGGAACATTTGGCGGTTTAACATTTTACAATGACTCTGCTTCGACTAACCCCCAAACAGTACTTGCGGCAACGAAGGCAATCGGAGGGGATAAGGTGTTAATTATCGGCGGAAGGAATAAGGGGCTTGATTACCACGAAATGGTTATAAAAATTAATCGAGATAATGATATTAAGCACGTTCTTGTGTATGGAGAATTAACCAAGGAAATAGAGGAAATTGTTGAAGGACCCCACTTCGCCAAAGGCTACGAGGGATTATCCCGTTCGCGTTCCACGAATCAGGGTAAAAATGGGTATAATAAGTTTGTCATGGTGCAAAATCTCGATGAGGCAGTCGAGAAGGTTGTGGAGTTGGCCCACAAAAACGCATCGGTGATTTTTTCTCCCGGTGCGGCCAGCTTCGACCAGTTTCCAAATTATGAGGTAAGAGGTCAAACATTTAATAAAATAGTCTATGGACTTAACCACCGCTAGATTTCGCAAATTTCGTCCCAAGCCAGATTATCTACTGGTACTACTTTGTATTGGGATGGCTCTCTTTGGTTTGGTCATGATTGGATCCGCCTCGTCATTAATAGCATTTGAAAAATATGATGGCGCCAGGAATTATTACTTCGTCGGCAAACAGGCAGTAAGCCTTGTTGTCGGGCTGGTACTGATGTTTATCGCACAGGGCATCGATTATCGCAGCTTACGTAAATATGCCTTTATACTACTGATAGTCACAGTAATTCTATTAATCCTATCTCTTCTGCCTGGTGTCGGCCAAGAAGTAAAAGGAGCACATCGCTGGATTAATTTGGGGATAATGAACTTCCAGCCGTCGGAGTTGGCCAAGTTAACATTTATTATTTATTTAAGTAGCTGGTTTAGCAGCAAGGAGAAAATCAATATTATACCGCTATTGTTGGTGGTCGCTGTAATGGCAGCGTTGATTATTGCGCAACCGGACCTCGGAACACTAACAATCGTTGTCGGTATAGCTTTATCTATGTTCTATGCAGCTGGCGGTTCTTATGGCCAGGTTATTATCGGTCTCGGAACGTTGGGGGTCTTGTTTTGGATATTTATTCGAAGTTCAGCTTATCGATGGGAAAGGTTTCAGACGTTTATTAACCCCGGTGCAGAAACCCAAGGCGCAGGTTACCATATTAACCAAGCGATACTGGCTGTTGGTTCGGGTGGACTAATGGGCCTTGGTTTCGGTAAGTCGATCCAAAAATACTTGTATTTGCCAGAACCTTATTCTGACTCGATATTTGCAATAATCGCTGAGGAACTCGGCTTCTTTAGGACTAGCTTGGTAATCTTAGCCTTCGCTGTAGTGGCGTGGCGAGGTTTTAGAATTGCCCAAAGAGCACCTGACAAATTTGGAAAATTATTGGCGGCTGGTATTACTTCATGGATTGTATTTCAAGCATTTATAAACATCGGAGCTATTACTGGCATGCTTCCACTCACTGGAGTGCCGTTACCGTTTATTTCCTACGGTGGATCGTCTCTCATCGCCACACTAGCCGGAGTGGGTGTTTTGGCAAATATTTCTAAACAAGCTAACGCTCATGACACAGATGTTTAAATACGATAATAAAACAGTTGTCTTTACCGGTGGAGGAACTGGCGGCCATATTTGGCCTCTTGTTACAATTGTGGGCTGGGCTAAGAAGAATCTTGGCATCCGTCCTATCTATTTTGGTACAGGGTCTGTTCTTGAAAGAAGGGTATGGCGTAAGGAGGGAGTAAAGCAATTTAATATT
>CAYUJF010000040.1:0-5974 GCA_964445015.1 uncultured Candidatus Saccharibacteria bacterium | reverse complement strand
CTTTTTCATTTTTCTTAACGGAAAAGAAGTAATAACATAAAGCGCCAACAATCACTATCACAAGAACCAAAACCACGCCAATCCAAATCTTCATCTTTCCTTCGACTTCTTCTGGCATAGCTTGTACTTCGTCCACATTCCCTCCTTGAATAATCGGGTATTATTCCTTATATCCGCATTTTTGATACTGAGAAGTTACTTTTGGATGCAGTTCTTAAAAGTCTCTTTGCCACCCTCTTCGAGACGAGCGGTGTTTCCAGTGTTCCAAAATACAACAGATTCTGACTTATTGGCGTATCGCGCTCCACCAGCCGAGGCTGTCACACCAAGGTTCATTTTTCGGCCATCGCTCAATTTCAGATCGACTGATCCGCCGGCGCCTGTATTAAAGACAGCTTTTACCGACCGATCGCCATCACAATTAAATGTGGCCGATACTTTATTGCGGTTAATTGCGTAAACCACAATTAGAACTACCACCAGAATTACAATAATAGCAAGCCCGTACATTGGAAAACGACTTTTTTGACGTACTCGAGCACGTCTCACAGTTTTTTTCTTCTTCATCATCCCTCCTTGTTTGGATTTTTATTTTTATTTCTAGTACTATTTTCTCACATTCCTGAGCATTATTTTTTCTGCGACTTGGCGATGAGATAATCAACCATCTTTCCGGCCACATCAACGCCAGTAGTTTTTTGAGAGCTTGGCAGGTAGAATGGGAAATTAACTTCAGCAATATAAGGCTTGTTATGTTTGTCGATTAAGATGTCAACACCGCCAAATTCCAAATCGAGTACTTCAACTGCCTTAATCGCAATGTCCTCAATTTCTTTGCCATATTTTTTTGCTTCAACTCGTGTTCCGCCGGTTCTGAAATCATTTTTTTCAATCATATTTTCCATACTGGCAATGACTTTACCGCCCAAAACCACAAACCGTCCATGGCGGCAATTCTCCAAATACTGGCGCATAATATAAATTCTTGTGCCATCTTCCAAGACATCGGCGACTGATTTAAGCGATTCCATTGAATCGATTTTAATTACACCAACTCCACAGTGACCGCCGGTTCCTTTGAGGACTATCGGAAAGCCGCCTAAATATTTAACATAATCGGCTAACAAATCCCTGTCGCGTGTAAATCCAAATACTGTTTTAATTACCGGCAGGCCATTTTTTTGGTGAACGAGCGATGCCTCAAAAACATTATCGAACCTATTAAAAATACTATAGGTATTGCGACGAAAAGTTACAAGGTCGTAATTCATAAGGAGATGCTTTTCGATGTTGGCAGCTTTGCGCGCTACGCTGGCTCTGTAAAGCAAATCACCCGGTTTGGCATTGATTTTCCCGGTGAAATTGTATTTGTCCATGTAGATCGCGACAAACTTAAGTCCTCGTGCCTGTGCTGCTTGGCGCAATATTGTAACCCTCTTCGCAAACTCCTCTGATCGGACAATACAAAATAGAGTCATTATACGCTAAGCCTAACAGATTTGAGGTCGAAGTCAAATACTTGAGATTAAGCTTTGTTATGAGCTTGGCGATTTCTCTGGTTTTTATCTAAGATTTTTTTGCGCAGTCGAAGTGCGGTAGGAGTCACTTCTAAGAGTTCATCGTCTTCCAAAAAGTCGATTGATTGCTCCAAACTCAAAATGGTTGGCGGTGTCAAAATTGTGGCAATGTCGGCTGAAGAAGCACGCATATTAGTCAGCTTCTTTTCCTTGGCAACATTAATTTCGAGATCACCTTCACGTTGGCTCAAACCCACAATCATGCCGGCATATACTTCCGTGCCAGGGCTGATAAATGTGGTGCCACGAGCTTGGGCGATATCAAGACCATAGGTAACAGCCTTGCCGCGCTCGTAGGCCACGAGCGCACCGTTTCTAAGGCGCGGCATTTCAGGCGATAGCGGACTATATTTTAGAAAAATCGAGTTGGCAACGGCAGTGCCTTTGGTAGCCGCCATCAACACACTACTTAGGCCTAAAAGCCCTCGGGTGGTAATTTCAAAATCGAGACGAGTATAGCCAGATTGGTTATCATCTTGGTGCAAAAGGATGCCTTTACGTCTTGTGATGTTACTAATAACAGCGTTGGCATATTCCTGCGGCACATCAACTGTTAGTTCCTCAACTGGTTCACAAACCTCACCGTCTATTTCGCGGGTAATGACGCGCGGCTTGCCGACTTGCAGTTCAAACCCCTCGCGGCGCATAGCTTCAACAAAGACTGATAAATGAAGTTCACCGCGGCCGGAGACGATAAACTCGCCGCTGTCTGATACTTCAAGCTTCATGGCAACATTGGTTTCGAGTTCCTTTTTAATACGCTCGAGAATTTGGCGCGCGGTCACAAATTTACCCTCGCGGCCGGCAAAAGGTGATGTATTGGCGTAGATCGAGATACTTAACGTCGGTTCTTCAATGGCGATAGCAGGTAGCGCTTTAGGGTTGTCCGCGTCAGCTAAAGTATCACCAATGGAAGCCTGGCCGATGCCGGCAACGGAGACAATATCGCCAGAATGCGCCTCACCGACTTCAATTTTTTTAAGCCCCTGAAGCATAAACAATTTCTCGGCTTTACCGGTTTCAACGATCCCTTTTTCATTAATGGCAACAACCTTCTGACCGGTTTTAATGATGCCGCCGCTGATCTTACCAATTACATAACGGCCCAGATAATCATCACGGTCAAGCGCCGAGACGAGCATTTGCAAAGGAGCACTATCGTCCTGTTTTGGCTCCGGAATATATTTCAAAATGGCATCGAGAATCGGGGTTAAATCGGCTGGCGCTTGCGGGTCGGCTGGCGCTTCTTCCCATGCCTTGCCCTCACGGGAAATGGCGTAGAGCATCGGCAGGTCGAGCTGATTTTCATCTTGAGCCAATTCAAGAATCAGGTCGTAAGTTCGGTTAATGGTGTCGTTAATGTCGGCATTGGGTTTGTCAATTTTGTTAATGACAAGGATTATACGGAGGCCGAGGTCGAGCGCTTTTTTGAGCACAAACTTCGTTTGTGGCATCGGCCCTTCTTGGGCGTCGATTAAAAGGATTGCGCCATCGGCCATGTTTAAGGTGCGCTCGACCTCGCCGCCAAAATCGGCGTGGCCCGGCGTGTCGATGATATTGATTTTGGTATCTTTGTAATTGATGGCGGTGTTTTTAGCCAAGATAGTGATACGCTCTTGGTCGTTAGAGTCCATTATGAGCGTTTGTTCCATTTCCGCTTCGTTGTCACGAAAAGTTTTGGATTGCTTTAACAAACCATCAACAAGTGTGGTTTTCCCGTGGTCAACGTGAGCGATAATAGCAACGTTTCTAATATTCATAATTAATTAAAATTGATGCAAATTAAAATGCCGCTTGTGAGCGGCAATTTTCTGTCACCCGACTATTAACAATAGCACATTCTCCCCTGTTTGTCCAGCTGATTACCATTTTCTCGTATTGCGAGGAAGAGCATTACTCCTCGTAGGCTTGCCCGTCCGTAGCCGTTAGGCGAAGGCGGGTGGTTCCCCATTAGAACTCCTACGAGGTGTGATGCGGTAGACGAAGCAATCTGACACTTTAGTGTCATCCTGAGCGACAACGAAGAATCTAATTACCGTTCGAGCCCACGAGAGCTACTATTAATTATTTAGTTAATCTAAATGTCTCTATAATAGAGATTAATTCTTCTCTTTCTTTATCGTTTGTAGCTGTCCCTGCTTGCATAAAGAATTTGATATTACTTGTTTCCACTGGCGGATACACATCCAATACTCCTTTAGAATAACCACCGCCTTCACTTACCATAAAATTTTGATCCGAGGGAGTAGTGACTTTACCCAATATCAATTTGTTATTTGAATAAGCTGCTGACTGATATTGATATTGACCCGTACCATAACCCCATGCAAAGTCCTTGCCCTTCACAGTAACAAATACACCAATACCCAACTTATTGTCACTGGACGATAAGCGTAAGTAGGTTTCTGCTCTAGGCATATCTTCTGAATCCTTTTGTAGCTTATCAGTAACATTCCAATTTTCAGGATATTTCATTGTAAAATTGAAGGTATCATTTGTATATGTCTTCCACCCGGCATATGGGTCGGCAGTTGATGAAGTAGTCGAAGATGAGGTTGTGCTGGTTGTACTTGATGATGATAATTGGTCCTTGAGCTTCTGGTTTTCGGCTTTGTATTTACTGCTTGCCACCCACCAGCCGATACCGACCAATACTATTGCTCCTACGATACCGATAACCCACCATGCCCATTTGGGAAACTTCTTACCACTCTTCTGTGACATATTATTCTCTTCCACAACTCCTCCTTAAGAACTTTTTATTATAATATTCCTGACTTTCCCATATTACCCCCCCCCGACTATGTTACGCAAATTTTCAGGCCATACTTTGTGGATAACTTATTCACTATAAGGTTCGTTATTTTCAACATCGCCACGCCGGATTTCTATCGCATGAGTAAATTGGAAATTATGCGGGTTAAAAGGGGTTTCTCGCGCGGCGAGCTGGTCGCCGCTAAAAGCGTCAAGGCCGTCAGGGCGTTATCGTTAATTTTACGCTCACCACTACGCTTAAACAAATAATTGTTGCAGTCAAGGAATATGCATTTTTTGCACATTGCTTTTTGAACTAGTAAGGATTGCTTGCACGTTGACGATACGTCCCTGAACTGTTGCGATTTTTGCATCACTTACTCGCAAGATTGTTTGCCGAATGCGCGACAATCGGATACCATAAACACAATGTCAAGAGTAGTTATTAAATTATCAGGTGAGGCGTTGGCCGGAGAGAAGGAAACTGGCATTGATCTCGATGTAGTTGGCAAGGTTGTCGATAAAATAATCGAAGTTACCAAAACTGATCACCAGATTAGCATTGTGGTCGGCGGCGGCAACTTTTTTAGAGGCCGCGAAATCGCGGCCGGCGGAGATGAACGTGCCGCCGGCGACTATATCGGCATGCTGGCTACCACAATGAACGCCCTGGTTTTACAAATCGAGCTCGAGAAAAAAGGGATTGAAACGCGTGTTCAAACGGCAATTAATATGCAAGCGGTCGCCGAACCATTTATCCGACGCCGGGCTGTGCATCATTTGGAAAAAGATCGGGTGGTTATTTTTGCCGCCGGCACTGGCTTACCATTTAATTCGACCGATTTGGCATCTGTTATTAGGGCACTCGAGATTGATGCCGACATGATACTGAAAGCCACGCTGGTCGATGGCGTTTATTCGAGCGATCCCAATAAAGATAAATCGGCCCAGAAAATTGATAAAGTTACCTTTAAAGAAGTGCGAGATAAACAACTCAAGGTTATGGATTTACCGGCCGTAACATTAGCCGAAGAAAACCACTTGCCGATTCGTATTTTTAAACTTTTTGGCGATAGTACGATTGTCGATGTCATTGAAGGCACCGGCACTTTCAGCGAAATCAGTTAAAGCGATCTTGTTTAGTTTATGAGATGTGGCTGCCGGGAGCAATGTCCTGTTCGGTTGTGATAATAATTGGGCCTTCTTCGTCGTTGCTGGCGGCCAGTAACATGCCGTTGCTTTCCAGCCCCATCAGCGAGCGCGGTTCGAGGTTGGCGACGATGACAATGTTTTTGCCAACTAGATTTTCCGGCTCATACTTCTTACCGATGCCGGCCACAATCTGCCGCTCCTCTTCGCCCAAGCTGACTTGGAGTTTAATAAGCTTGTCGGAGCCCTCAACCCGCTCGGCGGACTTAATGTTAGCGACTCTCAATTCAGTTTTCGAAAACTCTTCGTAATTGATCATATTGTCCCAGGTTAAGTTAATTTTTAATAGATATATTAAAATATTAATACTCACCTATTCGTTATCGACAGATTTAGATTGATTATTTTCTCTGTGTCGATTAGATATAACTACAACTAAAACCACCACGCCAACTACAACAAGAAAGCCTACAAAATATAAAATCAAGCTTACA
>CAYUJF010000039.1:0-6220 GCA_964445015.1 uncultured Candidatus Saccharibacteria bacterium | reverse complement strand
CAATTTATGGTCATGCACGCCTGCAGCGATTCTTGTGAGCATTGCGGGCACGAAAGTAGTAGCACCGCTGTTTTAGGTATCGGGTTACATTCCCTGGTTGACGGCATGCTGATCGGCCTTGGATTTGAGGTCAGCAATACCATCGGCATTATTGCCACTATCGCCGTAATTGTCCACGAAATACCTGAAGGTATTTTTTCCTACACTCTACTTACTCACGGCAAGGTTGATAATGGTAAGGCGATGCTTTATTCATGGCTTGTGGCCTTGGCGACTCCTCTGGGCGCTATCGTGACAGTATTGTTAATTCCGCATATTTCTTCACAGATCGTTGGCGCCCTAATGGCAATCACTGCCGGCAATTTTATCTACATTGCCGCCACCGATTTAATTCCAGAGACTCACAAAAAATCCGCTATCTCGAGTATGTTTTTAGTCATAATCGGCGCAATTTTTGTTTTTGTTCTCCAAAAGATATTTGGATAGCTTTTTAATGCATGATTGATCTTGACACCCTGATGGTTTAGGGTGATAATAAACTGCTGCTCGTTGACATCGTCGTTTTAGCCTATCCCGCCCGCTGTCTGGGGCGTGTGATCGATTTCGCGGTGGAGGGAGACACAATGGAAGCAATGCTGAAGTACACGGTAGAGCACTTCGGCTACCTGATGATGGCGATTACCTGCATCGGAATCGTCACCGTCGTGATTCTGATCGGCATCGTCGTCGATGTGCTGGTGACCAAGTACAGGAGGGCACTGGCCTACTGGTTTGGATGCCTCGAGGCGGATGCAGGCGACCGAGAGGGTTTCTACCGCCCTTCAGCATCACCGAGCATCAATCGAGCGATACGGGTGGAGGCCCTTCGCAAGGTGCCACCATGTTTCGGCGAGCAGGTCTTCAAGGCCATCGCCGACGCTGCCTATGTCTCGTTCGGGATCGGGCGAACACCGAGAGCGCGCGGTAGGAGAGGGAGAGAGCGATGACAGTGTCAAAGCTGCTGCACTTCGTGGGTGTGGCGGTGTTTGTCATCGCCACCACCGCGAGCCTCACCATTGTCGGCATCTTCATAAGTACCTTGCCGACGATGGCCCGGAGAGAGAGGCGCTACTGCCAATACTACATCTACCTGGTCGAGTTCTCGTGTGATCTCGACTCTCAGGCTAGAGTAGCACTCTCTCAAGAGGCCTACGCCGAAGCACTTCGGGAAGTGCCGCTGTGCGCCGGCGAACTGGCACTCCTGACTATGAGTCGAGCTGTTCACAACTTCTTGGCTCAAGGTCGTCGACACGGGAGGGAACGCGGATGATGGAGGCACTGCGCAGGAACTACACGTTCGTGTTCGTGGGGCTCGGACTAACCGCCATCGGCTTCATCGGCCGCGGCATCTGGTGGCCGATATCGATGGCGATCTTCGGCGGTCGGTGGATCCTCGACGAGCTGATCATCGTCGCCAAGACCATCAAGGGCAAGACCTGCCTTGTGGTCAAGGTCGAGGACTAGCACCGAGAAGCACTTCACCCCCAGCGGGGCGGCCACATGGCCCGCCCCGCTTTGCATATTATGAGGTCTTTTTTTATTTCAAGTAGTCACTCAAGCGATCGCTGAGTTCGTGTTTTTTAAGTTTTTGGAGTGCTTTGGCTTCAATTTGACGGATACGTTCGCGTGTCACCCCAAATTCCTTGCCGACTTCTTCAAGGGTGTGGGTTCGACCATCGTCAATGCCAAAACGCATGCGCAGAATTTTTTGTTCGCGAGGGCTTAAGAATGTCAGGAATTCTTGAACATGTCCCTTCATGAGCTGATAGATGGTTGACTCTTCCGGTGTCATACTTTCCTTGTCTTCCAAAAAGTCACCCAATTTACTGTCATCTTCCTCGCCTACCGGCGATTCGAGTGATACCGTTTCTTGTGAAATTTTTAAAATATGTTCAACTTTATCGAGTGGCAATGCCATTTCAGCGGCGATTTCTTCGGGCAGTGGATCACGCCCCAATTCCTGAACCAGCTGTCTTTGAACGCGAATGAGACGGTTGATTGTTTCCACCATGTGGACCGGGATGCGGATAGTGCGAGCATGGTCGGCGATGGCACGAGTAATGGCTTGGCGGATCCACCACGTTGCGTATGTGGAAAATTTAAAGCCCTTAGTCCAGTCGAATTTTTCAACAGCCCGCAATAGACCTGTATTACCCTCTTGGACCAAATCCATAAGGGTCAGGCCTCGGCCAATATATTTTTTAGCAATACTAACAACCAGTCTAAGGTTGGCCTCGGCCAATTTCTTCTTAGCTCTTTTGTCTCCGGCAGCAGCGGCCCGGGCGATTTCGACTTCTTCTTTCGGGCTCAACAATTGTACGCGGCCGATTTCGCGCAGGTACATTCTGACAGAATCGTCTGAAATATCGGATAGTTCCGAAGTTGGTTTTTCTTTTTTATCATCAAGAACATCGGCCACGCCCAAAATCGGCCTCTTTTCCTTTATTGAAATACCATAGAGCAGCATAATATCGTATATCTGGTCGAGGTCAGCCAGCTTTTTTTGAATGTTTGGTAGAGCTTGAAAAAGTTCTTGTTCTGTAATGAAACCGTGCGCCTTGCCTTTGAGCATTAAGTCGCGCAGTTTCGGCGAGAGCTCCATTTCCGGTCCCGGTTTGGGTAATGATGTGTCTGTTCGTTTAGCCATAATTTTTAAATTATCAAATGTCTAATTTCTAATATCTAATTAAGATATCTTGATTCATTAATTAGGCATTAGACATTAGGATTTAGTCCTTTTGTTAAGTCTTGCATCAACTCTTTGACTTTTTTGATATCGCCTTTTCGTTCGGCTTCGGCGATTTTCTGTGCGAAATCGGTTTTGATTTTTTCACGCAAACGACTTCGTATTTTTTCGAGTCTCTGATCGATGTCGAGCTCGATCTTGCTTAAATCAGTACCTCGCGACTCAATTTCTGACGATACAATGGCGATCTTTTTCTCCACCTCCGCCGGTAACTCTTTCAAAAAACTTGGCGCGCGGTGTGGTTC
This sequence comes from uncultured Candidatus Saccharibacteria bacterium, assembly GCA_964445015.1. Lineage (GTDB taxonomy): Bacteria > Patescibacteriota > UBA1384 > UBA1384 > UBA1384 > CAYUJF01. The sequence goes on along the minus strand of CAYUJF010000039.1, from coordinate 3,190 downwards.
CGAATTATTGTACCATTTAAACACGCTCTCGTAAACCCGGGCAACTTGACCCTCCCCCAATTTGCCTTCCAACGCTTTCTGCGCATCGCTGATTTTTTGAGGGGCGAGGTTTAAAAGTGCCAGCAGTTCGACCCAACTTTCGGTTTTGGGCTTATCAATTTTGCCATCTTTTGATATCGGCTTAGGCGAAAATGACGATGCCTGAACCTTTTTCATCGCGGCCTTGACTGCCTCTTCACTTGAACCAAGTAATAAGGATAATTTTTTGATATAACTTTCACGCTCCACATCATCGGTTACCGCAGCAATGATGGACGATACGGTTTTGAGAGCGTATTTCTTACCCTCCACCGATGCGATATCGGTTCCTCGTGAGACGAAATCGATAAGCCAGTCGAAACCTGGTTTGGCATTTTTGACGATCGACTGTAACTGTTCCGAATTTTTTTCAACGACTTCACCGGCATCTTTAAAACCCTCTGGCATTGTTACAACTTTTGCCTGAAGCTCCAGCCGCCACGCCATTTCAAGAGCCTTGAGGGTGGTTTTTTCACCGGCTTCGTCGGCGTCGAACATAAAACTGATTTTATCGGTCTGGCGTCGAATTAATAGCAGATGGTCTTCCGTTAACGCCGTACCACTGGTTGCTACCGCATTGGTGATCCCCGCCTGGTGACTTAAAACCACATCCATCTGACCTTCGACCACAACAGCGCGGTCTTGTTTGCGAATATCTTGTTTGGCAATGTCGAAGCCATAAAGAACACGTGCTTTATGGAATACCACAGTTTCTCTGGTATTCAAATATTTTGGTTCCTGACCTTTTTGGAGAGCCCTGCCACTAAAGCCGACAATATTACCGACGATATCCGATATTGGAAAAATTAATCTGTCACGAAATTTTTCAGGATTGCCGGCGCGGGACATGTCAGCATCGGAAAAACCCATTTTAAGAAGATAATCACGGACGCGATCGATGTGCTGCGGTGCATAGCCGATTAGAAATTTCTTGATGGTTTCATCGGTAAGCTTGCGGCTCTTGACGTACGAACGCGCACCTTCTCCTGATTTGTGTTTTGTCAAAAGTTGACAGTAAAGTTGCGCCAAAGTTTTGTTTAGTTCCAAGGCTTCGCTTTTTGATTCCGTTTTTACGCCTGCCCGTTGTGGAGTTAACGGCTTTATTTCCACACCGGCACGGTTGGCCAAGAACTTCAAGGATTCGTAGAAATCCAAGCCTTCGATTTTCTGAGTGAAATCAAAAATATCGCCAGCTTCGCCACAACCGAAACATCGATATATTTGACGCTCTCTATGCACCATAAAACTGCCGGTTTTTTCATTGTGAAACGGACAAAGACCTTTCCAGTTTTGGCCAGTTTTCTTAAGCGCAACATATTGGCCGATAAAATCGACAATATCGATCCGTTGTTTTATCTCTTCTGTCTGAGAGTCCATGCTTCCATACTGAACGCTCTTGAGTGTTTAATCAAGATGTGAGTTCATTCTTCAAAGTATCGAGGCGCTATTACTTATTCCTTTTTGCCCAGTCCCAAGTCCACTGGAACATCACACCGAGAGCAATCATGTAAGTGAAAAATGGGATTATCCAGCCGACAATCGGGATTATCGATAGAATCGCCGCCACCAAGATGCCTACCAGGGCGGTCAGCCAGTCGACGCGCAGAGCTTTATCCTTGCTGAACAGCCTTACAATCCACGCTCCTAATATCAGTGCACCGAATGGCTTGGCAAAAATCAATATCGCTCCGAACACGATCCCCAGTAACGCACTCACGCTCATACCAAGAACCGACGCCAGTAATATCAGCAGAATCATTGGAGCCACAATAAGAACTAATAATCCCCAGCCAAACAAGGCCCATGGATTATTGAATGCTTTCTGAACAGTAAATCTGGCGAACTTGTTCAAGAGATACGCAACGAGCAAGGCTAAAATGAACGCCGACAGGACACCCAACCACTTGGCAACCGTGGCGAAAGCCATCAGACCGGCTAAAACTTTTAGATCGCCGACTTTGGTTGGAGAATATTCGGTACCGCCGACCACCTGGGCTCCTTGTGATATCGCCGCCTGCTGCGGTGCTTCGTATTTCAATTTGCCACCGATATATGCGTTTTCCCCAAGGACCACTTCCTGCGCACCGCGAATATCGACGTCGCCCTCAACTCTTCCATTAATTGTGATATTGCCGCCGGCTAAACGCGCATCGCCCAATACCTTGCCATTGAGAGTTAGCATTCCAGATGAAGCTAGCAAGTCGCCACCGATATTAGCGGCACTGCCGATGTCGAGCGTTCCGCCGCCAACAAGCAGGTCTTGGCCGGTTGTACCGGTAAATTGGATGTTACCGCCGGCCAGCCGAGCGTTTTGACCAATGTTGGCCGAAACGGCAACATTACCGCCGGCTGCCATGAGGGTTTGCTGTACTTTGCCGTTGATTGAGATATATCCGCCAGCTGTTACCAAGTCGCCCAGCACATTGGCATCGCTTGTCACATTGGCCCCGGCAGTATAGAGATTCTTGACCTGCTCGCCCGATGCGACTTCGACATTGCCGTTTGTCTCATCAACCTTAAAATCTGCTGCCAGAACCACTGCTGGCATAATAAATAAAACCGCCGCCAACCCAAACAATATTTTCTTCATAAATCCTCCTAAAATCATTTTATCAAAAAAGATATTTAGTATCAGCAAAAGTCTGGAAACCATATGTGAAAAATGCTACTATGTTTTTACGTCCGACGAGAGGATCGGTGCCATGGCAAAGAGGAACCACAAGCCGGACGCAGATAAGCGACCACCGAGGGACATCTCGAACGAGGGTGACAAGGGATCTGGCAAGAGATGCCACGAGCGTGGACTCTTGACCAGGGCGGAGTACAAGAGAATCATGGCAGGTGGATCATCGTCTCGGGATCGACGGGGGCACAGGTCACGGGCGGCTTGATCGCTGCCAACCACACCTTCGCACAGGGTACTTTCCGAAGAGGTCGGAAGTGCCCTGCTCTATTATTTACCCTGTTTTTAAGCTATAATATTTAGTGATTACTGGTTAAAACATCACCACAGAGAGATCGCATAGTGCCAGCCCAAGGCTGGTCGGCCTCGGGCCGAGACTAGGAATGAAAAATAGATTCAGGTGGGATCGCATAGTGGCCTAGTGCGCCG
>CAYUJF010000038.1:0-6232 GCA_964445015.1 uncultured Candidatus Saccharibacteria bacterium | reverse complement strand
CTCAAGTTCTTTGTATGTATCTGTCGAATAATAAATATTTAAGTCGGCTAAATACTGCTTTTCAATTTCGAGCAACACTATTTCGTCCTCAAGATTATTGATCTTTTGATTAGTTCTGTAGTTTGAAATAACTGATTTATAAGTTAAAAATAGCAAGTAAACTACTACCGCCACAACAATCGAATTGACTATGATAAGCCGTTTTTTATCGTTCATGAGATCATTATAACAAACTGCGTTTTACAGCATCAGTGAATTATCACTGGTGTACCAACATTCGCCCAATTATAAACCTCTGCTGCACTGCCGACCCCAAGACGGACGCAACCATGGGATACCGGTGTTCCAATGTGGCTCTGTCCTTCTTTTGTGCCATCTGCCCATTCTGGTAATTCATGGATACCATATTCCGACCCGATAAACGACATCCAGTACGGCATATACAGATCGTAAGTAGCAGAATATGCGCGGCCAGTTTTATTGTTTATCGAATACTCTCCTCTGGGTGTCGGCATCGACCATTTACCAGTCGAGACTCTGTGCGAGCTCACAAGATTATTTCCTTCGATACAATAAAGCATCTGCTGAGCCAAATCGATTTCGATATATTTGCCACCATATCTTCCCAAAGTATAACCGGGAGATACCTTCTTTGTTTCTGGTTCAACTTCCTTGGTGGCAACAGCGACAGTTCTGTCTTGTGAATTCTCCTTGATTATTTTTTCGACGTCACTGGCCAACTTTTTCTCATCTACCGTCCTTCCTGGCACACCCTCCTGAAGTACTTCATTTTCATTATTTGTCGACACTAAACGAGGCGTAGCTTTTTTCGCAACTTTTCGAACTACCTTTTCATCGAGCCAGCCCTGTAGGGCATCGGTGTTAATTTTAATGTTCTTTTTGCGCAGTTCATCCTGATTTAGCCAACCAACAATGGTCGGCAAGTCAGCGGTAGCAATAGTTCTTCCGCCAAAAGTCATTTTAATATCACCCGATATGTGAGCAGCTAGATATTCCTTACTTTCAGATAGATCAGCCGTTTTGACTTTCGCTTCTTCCTTTACGAGCGTGAGTTTTATTAGCGGTATCTGATTGTAGGGTAGATATGAGAGCAATTGGGATTTGGCAGTTGCAGTATCGATTTTCTCGCCCACTTCATCGTTCTTAACGGTGATTTTATCTCCATCGGCAACAATCGTTGCATTCACCGGATCCTTCTCCGTACCCTTATACATTTCTCTAATTTTGTTATTAAAGGCCTCGTCTTCGACCGCAAAGACAGGACGTAGTTTGGCCTTTTGGCCAAGCAAGCCAGTCAATCCTCTCGGAGTGACAATGGGGGTGTGGTATATCTTATTTTGCGCTAGGGCTGCCTTCACCGAACCGTTGACATCAACAGAGATACCAAGCTGTGCCGGTGAAGCACTTTTATTTTCATTATTAAGCTGGAAATTGATTGTTCCAGAAACAAACGGTGGATTTTTGCCAAAATAATCCATTGCTTGTGCATAAGTCATATTGCCGATGTTTTTGCCAAGCAAATAGGTATTTGGCAAGATTCTATCTCGGTATGAAGCCGATGCATAAGCAGTCGATATAAGAAAAGTCACCACGACTGTCGTCGTCACTATTAACAACCATTTGATTCCTTTTTGGGCTTGATTTTGCGTCATTTCTAACCTATTATATCATTATGAGTGCGCGTAGCTCAACGGCAGAGCGGTTGTCTTATACACAACTGGTTGGGGGTTCGAATCCCTCCGCGCACACCAAATAAGAGCTTCCAATTTCTTGGAGGCTCTTATTTGGTGGGAGGAGATGAAGAACCCCCAAAATGAGGGTTTATAAATAATAATATATGACGACATGAGATATTGTGCAAAAGAATAGTTGTAAACATAAGGACCTTGATAGATACGGGGCTTCCGCCCCTTCGAATCCCTCCGCGCACACCAAGCTAAGCTTGGTTTAGCCCAGCTCAGCTGGGCACCACGTAAAATTGCTATTTTATTTCAAAAATTGCAGTTTCGTCGAGAGCTTTTTCGGCTAAATCAATCCTTTCTTCTGTCTCTGCATATATCGTAAATAACTTATCTTTAACAGCCACTCTATCTTTCACTCTTTTGTGCAAATACAAGCCAGCTCTCTTGTCGAACGGCGCTCCAAGAATTCGAGCTATGTCATTAAGCGCGTGATTACTGACGGAAACAATGTGGCCACTCTTTTTTGATTCGATATCTCTTTTCTGGACTTTGTCACCGATAACATCCTCCGAATCGATATCTGGTTTGATGCCTTTTTGTGGGCCCTGCGCCTTAATTATTTCCTGCATTTTCTTCCATGCCGTACCACTTTCGAGCGCCTTCTTGCCAAGTCTAAATGCCTGTCTAAAAGAATATTTACCGGTTAAAGCGGCAACGTTTGCAACTAACCTCAGTGCTGTTCTTTCAAGTGTACGAGAGTACGTTTGCTTTCTTTGCAGAACTCGAAGAACGTCGCGGCATTCCAGAGCCGGACCAACACCGTGACCCGTTGGCTCAACATTGTCGACAAAATGAACTTTGACTTTCATGCCAAATTTACGCCCAATATATTGAAATTGTCGTTCCAAGTCCCGCGCTGTCGACATTTTTTGCACTTTTGCAGAAGCTCCCACAGGCAATTCGATAACAAAATAATCCACACCCATTGCAACCTTTTTCGCCATTATCGACACAACCATCTTCGAATACGGCTCCATGGCGAGCGGATAAGTGTATCTGATAATTTTATCATCAGCCGGTGCCATGTTTACGCTGCCACCCCAAGCCAAAGTGGCACCCACAGTTTCGCATTGTTTCTTGATTTCTTCGAGAGATAAATCTACTCGAGCCAAGGTCTCCATAGTATCGGCCACCCCGGAAGGAGAAGTAATAGCCCGAGTCGAACTCTTAGGAATAACCAAACCGATTGCGGCCGCGATAGGTGCCGCCAACATGGTGGAGCGATCGCCCGGCACACCGCCAATCGAGTGGATATCAACCACGGTACCGCGCATATTTAGTGTATCGCCCGTTTGCGCCATAGCTTTAGTTAAAAAGTACATTTCTTCATTATCCCAACCCTGGCAAAAGCCGGTTGAAACAAAATAAGTTGTTTCCGTGTCACCTAATCTATCTTTAACAATGTCGTCGATAATACTATAGATTTCGTCATAACTCAGCTCGTTGCCAAGTAGTTTTTTGTTGATCGCTTCAACCGAGGGTGGACGCTTAATTAATTCAAAAGTAACGGTTTCGCCCGATTTTATATTGTTTTCCTGCCAGACTTCCTTGAAAAGACCCACCTGCCCTCTTTTGATTTCTTCGTCTGTAAAATCGGCAATAACATAATCAACATGTCGGCCGACCTTAAGTTTAAGACGGTCCTCACGGTGGATACCGAATTTGGTGGCTTCTTCTTCATTAAAAACTACCACCGGCTGCCGGCCGGTAGAAATGTCGAGTCGCTTTGCTCGAAGAACTAGCGCCAAAAACCCTCCTTAAATTTGTAACTTCCTATTAACATTGTATCATCAAAATATTCGAAGGTCTCAAAACAGCCCCGTTTCGAAGAAATCGAAGGTCGGGGCTGTCTTGATAATTAAACTTAGCCTATTACTTAAGTCTGGGTTTGAGTTTGATGGTTTTGGGCTTAGCGGGCTCAACTTTTGGCAAAGTAATAACCAGTGTGCCGTGCTCTAAGTCAGCCTTTGCTTTATCGGCATCAATTTCCACTGGTAAGGTTATCGCTCTATGGAAAGCACCGTAGTTAACCTCGCGATGGTAATACGAATGCTTCTTATCATTTTCTTCATGTGTAGCTTTGCGTTCCCCTCTGATCGACACCGAATTTTCCCCAATTTCAATGTCGATATCTTCCTGCTTCATGCCGGGCACATCGGCCTCGACAATGACTTCTTTGTTTGTTTGGCGAACATTGAGCGCGGGATAATTCCAATCATTATTCCGTGCCATTGAGGTCACCGACTCGTCAAACATTCTATCGAGTGCCTCACGCATGCTGGCCATTTCGCGCCAAGGCGACCATGGCATTATTTCTCTATCCATTCGGTCTCCTTTCTCTTGATTTTTATTTTCTGTTTCGCAATAAAAAATTACTTCAACCGGCAATCTGAAATATTCGGCGATACTTAGAGCAAGAGGAATCGACGGCATATTACGGCCGGCTTCCAAAGAGATAATTGCTTGGCGGCTCACGCCTAAATGATCAGCCAACTCCTCTTGAGTCAGACCCATCTTGCGACGGATATTTTTTAGTCGACATTCTATGGACATGGGATTGGAAAGTTGAATATAGAAAAATGAAAATGGTTAGATACAACGAACTCACAACAATATATACTGCTTAAATTGTAAAGCTCGCTTTACATTTTGTCAAGGTTGTTTTGTGCGGCGCACAAAACAACCGCAGGCCCCGTGGCGTAATCGCTATACGGGGTCAAGTTTATCGATTAATAATGCATCTTTTAATACAACACAATATCATTGACAATCGTAAAATATATCTGATATTACTATTGATGGTTGAGGTCATTGACAACGAACAGGAAAGGGGCACTCAGATGTCGGCCACTGTGGTCGTCGGTTTGCAGTTCGGTGACGAAGGCAAGGGGCACATCAGTGACTACCTTGCCGGCGAAGCCGGCTTGGTGGTGCGCTTCAATGGCGGAGGCAACGCCGGCCACACGGTAGTGGTCGGCGACGAGACGTACAAGCTGCACCTCGTGCCGTGCGGGACCCTCCACCCAGGCGTGAAGTGTCTCATTGGCGGAGGCACCGCTGTCGATCCGCGCCAACTCCTCGAAGAGCTCGAGGAGCTCCATAGGCTGGGCGTTGACACCAGCCAGCTCATGCTGGACGGCAACGCCAACGTCATCATGCCCTACCACCGTGAACTCGAACGGTACGAAGAGGAGCAGCGCGGCAAGAGCAAGGCAATCGGCACGACCAAGCGGGGCATCGGCCCGTGCTACGCGGCGAGAACCGCCCGTAACGGCATGCTCATGTCCCACTTCTGCAACGAAGTCGGCAGAGCGGATCGCATCAGCACGGCCCACAGCCTTCTCCCGCTGGGTATGGGCACGCACATGCCGCTCGAGCGACTACTCGACGATGCTCGGCGACAGGCCGGCGAACTACTCAGGGCAGTTCAGGTCGTCGATGGAAGGCAAGTCATCTGGGAAGCTCTCGACAACGGAGAAGAGGTTCTCTTCGAGGGCGCCCAGGGCACCTTCCTCGACATCGACCAAGGCACCTTCCCCTTCGTCACCAGCTCACACCCGATCGCTGGTGGGGCGTGCCTCAGTGGCATCGGACCGCGCGACATCGACAAGGTCATCGGCGTCGCTAAGGCCTACACCACGCGCGTCGGCAACGGCCCCTTCCCCTCGAGGATGGGCAATGAGCTCGAGGCCTATATGCGCGAGTTCTGCGGCGAGTACGGCGCCACTACCGGCCGACCGCGTGACTGCGGCTGGCTCGACATGCCGATGCTTCGCACGGCAGTGCGAATCAACGGCATCACCGGCCTCGCCCTCACCAAGCTCGACGGACTCGACGGCTTCGAGACCGTCCAAGTCGTCACCAACTACGAGTTGGACGACAAGCAGATCGACTACGTCCCGAGCGACACATCACTGCTCAGCCGCTGCAAGCCGGTCTGCGTCGAGTTTCCGGGCTGGCAGTCGACAAGAGGCGCTTGCAGGTGGGACGATCTGCCCCACAGCGCGCATGAGTATGTCGAGTTCATCATGGCGGAGCTCCCCGGCTGCGTCAGCCTCGACATGGTCTCGGTCGGTCCGGAGAGGAATGACATCATCGACCTCCGCTAACGGCCATGACCAGCGTCACAGCACTGCACCATCGGCCCCGCTCTTCTTCGGAAGGCGGGGCCGTGCTCGTATTTTCAATAGAACTATTCCTTGGCTATCGCCGGAATAAAGGCGTCTTCAATAACGGGCACTTTTGAAACCAATTTATGATTTGCAACAAAAAATCTGTGAGTATAGCTTGCAAGCAGACTCAAAGCAACTAACGATAGTATAATTACCCAAATCTTTTTTGTCATAAGAGGACATCTAATCACAAATGAAACAAAACTTCAAGAACAAAGTACCTATTTTTTCTTTTGAATCGATAACTCTCTAAGGTAGTCTAAAATCAGTCTCACACCAAAACCGGTTGCGCCTCTG
>CAYUJF010000037.1:0-6366 GCA_964445015.1 uncultured Candidatus Saccharibacteria bacterium | reverse complement strand
CAAGATTCATGATTCAAGAATCTGGAATGGGATACTACGGTTTAATCATGCAAAAAAACAAATGGATGCAGAAATACCGTGTGCCGATTTCGTCGGAGCAAGCACGGCTCAATGCATCGATTGGGCCGGTAGGGGAGCCATGGCAGACGGTGAGGCTGATTTTAGAAATAATATTATTCCCTGTGGCTGACATTTTAGAAAATATCTTAAGAAAGTTCCAACTCGTGAAAATTAAACATAATCATTTAACTAATAAAAACACAGATAGAATCATCACAAACGACAAAGAACTCATGTTCCACCCACGAAAGTAAGTTCAACAACCTTGACAGCTGCCCTAATTTAGGATATTATTTTGCTCGACGCACAGTTCTTCTGCTGCGTCTTCAACTGCCGAGCACGTGTCTCACGTCGCCGAATAGAGGGAGGCAATGCCATGGCACTTCCGCTCGCGATAGTGGTCGGTGCGGTTCTTCTGACGGTGTTCTACCTTACCGTCGTCCTTCCCAAGAGGGGGATCGTCGGCGAGCTCGCACATGACCTGTGCGTGTCCGCCTCACACGAGGATTCCTTGGGTGTCGGTGATGGTGCTCTCTGGATCGTGCTGCTCATCGTCCTCGCCGCCATCGCCGCACTGTACGGGCTCTTCAAGTTCTGCAGTCTCCCGTAACCTCGCGGTTCCGACCGCCCTCATCGCAGTTCTGCACGCACGCGGCGCGCCCTGACAGGGCGCGCCGCCCCTATATCTAACAGATTTAATGTCAAGAGGTCTTGACATCTCCGCACTAACTTTGATATTTTTAGGTATGCGGCGGATGTTAAGTTACCCCCTTGCTTAACGCCGCCGCACTATCAAGTTGAAAAAATTTAATAAATCATCCCACCCCGTTCAATCTCTTAGAGAATTAGGTTATCGTTCCTCTTCTCTAAATAGATTGAACTATGTGGGACTTCCGGTCCTACTTCGCCTAAAGGCTACGCAGGACACGGAGCGAAGGAGTTATATGAAAATTAAACCGTTGGGCGACAAAGTTTTTATCGAACCTATTAAAGAAGAAGCTAAAACTAAAAGCGGCATCTACCTTCCTGACAGCGCCAAAGAAAAACCAAAACAAGCCAAGGTGCTGGCTGTAGGCGAAGGCAGAATGATTGAGGGCAAACTCCATCCCCTATCTGTTAAAGCTGGCGACACGGTGCTTGTCAAAGAATGGGGCGGCGATGAAGTCAAGTTTGATGGCCGTGAATATAAAATTGTATCCGAAGAAGATATACTCGGAATAATAGAATAATTCCGAGGTGTAAGAGTGTATGTGTTAGACGTTAGAAATGGATCGAATACGTCTAACCTATAACCTCTACACCTCATAACTAAATAGGAGTTTTACTATGTCTAAACAGATTAAATTTTCAGAAGAAGCGCGTGCTGGTCTTAAGAAAGGCGCCAATATATTGGCCGATGCAGTCAAGGTTACTCTGGGCCCCAAAGGCCGCAACGCGGTTTTGGACAAAGGTTTTGGCGCACCGACCATCACTAACGATGGTGTTACCATCGCCAAGGAAATCGAACTCGAAGACAAATTTGAAAACATGGGAGCACAGTTGGTTAAGGAGGTGGCTGAAAAGACCAACGACGCTGCCGGCGACGGCACTACAACTGCTACCCTGTTAGCGCAAGCTCTTATCAACGAAGGTTTGAAAAACGTTACTGCCGGTACTAATCCTATAGCGCTCAGGCGCGGTATGGAAAGAGCATCGGCCGAAGCAGTTAAAGCTCTTAAAGCACAAGCGAAAGACGTCAAAGGTAAGGCAGAAATTGCTCAGGTAGCATCTATTTCAGCCGATTCAACCGAAGTTGGCGATCTAATTGCCGACATTATCGACATGGTCGGTCGCGATGGCGTTATCACCGTTGAAGAATCTCAAACTCTGGGTCTCGATAAAGAAGTGGTTGATGGCATGCAATTTGACCAAGGTTTTATTAGCGCCTATATGATGACCGATTCGACTCGCCAAGAAGCCGTCTTGGAAGACCCGTACATTTTGGTGACCGACAAGAAAATCAGTTCGGCGCAAGATATCGTCCCGACACTTGAGGGCATTGCCAAGACCGGTAAAAAAGATATCGTCATTATCGCTGAAGATGTTGATGGCGAAGCGCTGGCTGTTTTGGTTCTTAATAAACTGCGTGGCGTTATGAACGCGGTGGCTGTTAAAGCGCCTGGCTTTGGCGATAGACGTAAGGAAATGCTTCAAGATATTGCCGCCTTGACCGGCGCTGAAGTCATTAGTGAAGACACTGGTGTGGCATGGGAAAATGTGACGGTTGAAATGCTGGGAAGCGCTCGCAAAGTAGTCACCGACAAAGATAAAACCACTATCATCGATGGCAAAGGTAATAGCACGACCATCAAAAAGCGAGTTGAGATCCTAAGGTCTCAAATCGAAAAAACCGATAATGATTTCGACCGAGAAAAACTACAAGAACGTCTGGCTAAGCTTTCGGGCGGAGTCGGAGTTATCAAAATCGGTGCCGCTACCGAAGTCGAGCTGAAGGAAAGAAAACACAGAATCGAAGATGCGGTTTCTGCCACCAAGGCAGCGCTCGAAGAAGGCATTGTTTCCGGAGGCGGAGTGGCGCTGGTGGATGTTATCAAATCACTCGATGAAATTAAATCTACCGGTGAAGAAAAAATCGGTATCAGCATTGTGCGCAAAGCTCTCGAAGTGCCGATTCGCCAAATTGCTGCTAATGCCGGCCGCGATGGCTCTGTTATTATCGAAGAAATCAAGCGCAAAGAAAAAGGCGTTGGTTACGATGCTGCCAAAGATGAATATGTAAATATGATTGATGCCGGTATCATCGACCCATTGAAAGTTACGAGGTCAGCTCTTCAAAATGCCATTTCGGTGGCTTCGATGGTGTTGACAACCGAAACTGTTATTACCGATCTTCCGCAGAAGAAAGATGATGCTGCCGCCATGGGAGCGGGCATGGGCGGCGGAATGCCAATGGGACTCTAAAAGGTTCAAAGTAGAAAGTAGAAAGTTTAAAGAAATGGGAACGGCCCGGGCGCTGTGCGCGCCCGGGCCGTTGTGTGTGGAGACTAGTTCCTCATCTTGCTGACGTCCTTGAGGATGATTCGGACGCCACCGGGACGGTGCTCGGTAGGTTGCGCGTCTCCGGATGAGACGGTGGCGATGTCTTGGGAATCCGACGACGGGCTCCCGAGTCGTGCCAATCTCGGATAGGTCTGGCTCATGTCCATCGGCCAGGTGGTATTGCCCGTCATCGCCCGAGCGATGATGACCCCGGGGATGTGGAGGTAGCCCGCGCCGCCCTTGGGGATCTTGTTCTGCACCGCCTGGACCAAGGTGAACTTCTGGCCGCCGGCGTAGATGCCCATTTGGGTGAGCGCTTGCATCATCTGAGCTTGGCCACCGCTCGTGATGATGTCGTCGTACTGACGGTCGCAGGCGATGAGCGTTGTTACATCGCTCCTGAAGGCGTCGCCGACGAGACCGCACAGGTTGCGATACGTCGCCTCCTGGCCCGGCAGGTAGCGGTTCGGCCACGTTTGACCATCCTTGATGAAGAAGATGGTCTGCTTGCCGAATGGGTTCTCGACGCTCACCTTGCCGAACTTCGTGACCTCTGCCGACGGGAAGCCGTGGTAGTCACTGCCCGCGGTGATGCTCTTGTTGGCATAGTCGTCCTGCCGAGCGTCACGGTTCGTGAAACCCATGGCCTCGAGTGACCTGGCATCGAAGAGCTCCGGCGAGGTCGGATTCTCGTTGAAGAACTCGATGCCGTGGATGCTGTGGGTCTCGTTCTTGTAGTACGTATAGTGGTAGCCGTGAGTCGGGTCGGGGTTCATGAAGGGGTGCGCGACGATGACGGCCATACCCTCATCGCTCAGCACGCGCGAGACGTAGCGCTGAGCCTCTTGGAGCGAGTTGCTCTTCTGCTCCAGCGAGTAGGCCCTTCCCTTCTCGAGGCCGAGATAGCGGCTGACTTCACGGATTGCTGCGCTGTCGACCACACCGAAAGCGAGCAGGTGGATGAGGTTGCCGTTGATCTGGCCACCCGAGACGTCGCGGACGTTGTCGAACTTAGTGCCGAGGCCGACCTCGAACCCTGGCACCACTAGCACACCTGTGAGCCTACTAGCTTGCCAGCAGTCCTCCACATAGTTCTCGATACCCGATGGCTTGTCGCTCTCGCCTCGGAAGAGGTTGAAGAGCTGGCCGACGAGGTCGATGTTCTGGAGGAGTGAGGCCGTGTCCGACTCGATGTTCTCGAGATGGTCGCAGATGACGATATACTTGGCCCCGTTGCCTCTTGCGGCTAGCGCCAAGTCGATGACGTTGTTGAGACCGTCCGAGTAGCGACTGTGCACGTGGATGATGCCGGGAATGGGTACTCCCGGTGACTTCGCCTGACCTTGGCCGAGAGAAGACATCAGATTCGATGTGTTCAGTCCGGGCTGCGGTTGTACCCGTGCCGGCTTATCCTTCGACTGTGTCATCCCAGGCACTTCGCCCATCCCCATGCCCATTTGGGCAGAGACGGGCGCAGAAGAAGCGACCAACAAGCACGTGATCGCCATCAAGAGCAGGTACGTGCGCTTCGCACTCATCGGGCGACTTCCTCTCAACGTACGAGTCCATGTAAAGGAGCGAGGCTCCTTCTACTCATTCTCGACTGTATTATAGCTTAGAGATCAATAAAAATCAACCACTACTTCATTAGGGGGATAGCGATTTTTTCATATAAGTAAACGCCAATTTCTCTGACTGCCGGCCACGCAGCGGGTAGAAGTAATATAAATAGAACCATCCAGCCAATACTTTTTTGAACAAACCGCAAAAATAAGATCAGTAATATAATCAGAATGATTACTGCTGTCAGAACTCGAACATCTTCCGGCAGAATGTCTAAAATATGCGTATAGCTATAAAATATTTGTTTTATAGTATCCATTTTTAGAAATATGCTCCGGCAGTTTTGAGGATGAGTTCCCAGATCGAATCGTAATCTCGAGGTGATTGAGCGGCCAGAAAGTCGGTATTAGTCTTTTCTTCTTTGGTTTCGGAAAAAATTTGAAATAGATAATTTTGATTAACCGGCTGATTATTAACTACTACTCGGTGGTAGGTGCTCAAAGAGGTAATGCGAGCTGTCTTATTGATATATCCATTGTCTTTATGGGTGGTGGCGATCTCGTAAGTGACCTGGCTTGACGATGGTTTATTGGTGCGCCAAGCAATTACAATATCGTCGGTATTATTATCAACTGGGTCGAAAGTGACCTTGACATCGAAAATGGCTAAGGGATCATCGGGTCCGGCGGGCCAACCTTTTTCAGAACATTCAACACACAAAGCGCGAAGAACGTTTTCGATACATTGCATATTGTTTCCACAGAAAGACGGGCCGGCCTGTTGGGCCACGGCCGCTTCATCAACCTTGGCGGATTCTATGCTACCATTAATGCCCGCGGCCGGGTTTACGACCGTATCTGTTCCGGCACTGTCATTTACAATAAGACCATCCTCATTTAATACCTTGCCATCGGCTCGAGTCGTTAAAGTCTGACTTGTGACGGTAGATGTACTCGATGGTGAATATGTTGGTGAAGAAGTGGTGGTAGTTGTCGGAGGCTCTGTGGTAGGAGTAGTCGGCGGAGGGGTTGAGGTTGTCGGAGTGGTTGGCGGAGGGGTTGAGGTTGTCGGAGTGGTTGGCGGAGGGGTTGAGGTAGTTGGGGTAGTCGTAGGAGCGGTTGAGGTAGTTGGTGAGGTGGTCGGTCCGGCACCGGTTATTGGGACTTTCCTAATTATATCGGGAATAACAATTAGCCCCAGCACAAACCCGAGTGCTATTACCATTGCGGCGCCCAGCCATTTGTAATTGTGAGTGGTGGACATTTAGCTCTTCTTCTGTTTGATAATTCGCATGATCAGATTACCTAAATCAGGCTTATATTCCGGTGTTAGGAATGAGAATACTTCACTTTTTACTTCTTCATCTCCAGCTTTGGAAACGACTTGAAAGAAATAATTTGTGTCAGGCTTCACGATAATTACAATAGTATGATCTTTATCGAGATTGCTGTTTAAATTGTTTTGTTGTTTGAGCATTTTTGGAACGGCGGAAGCGACATCGTAATACATTTTTGTTGTAGCATCTTTGTTGGTTTCGTAGGTAATTGTTGCCGTATATTGATTATTGTTACGGGTTGGTTTAACAAGGGTTCTGACATTGTAGATAATGAGTGGCATATCCTCGGGGTTTTTCCACTTATTTTCACAATTGTCACATGTTTGACGAAGAACTTGGGCATAGCACGAAAGTAAATTGGAGCATAT
>CAYUJF010000036.1:0-6432 GCA_964445015.1 uncultured Candidatus Saccharibacteria bacterium | reverse complement strand
TAATCGATACCACTATTCCCTGCATAATCATGATATTTACCGGCATATGGTGTTTATTCATCTTTTGGAAGAACGGTGGTAAATCGCCGTTTTGAGCTGTCGCCAGTAGTCCGCGGCTCGGTCCGGCAATCCAGGAGCTGACCTGCACTATCATCCCCGGCGCAGCCAACAGAACAATCACCGGCACCAACCAGCTTAAATTAAATTTGTCCAATACAACCGTGAATGTTTGCATGATCCCTGCGGTTAAGCTGATATCTGATTTCGGTAGAATTATGGCAATGGCAAGTGACCCCAAGAGAAATATCGCCACTACAATAAGCGCCGATGTAAAAATTGCTTTTGGATAATCCTTATTTGGATCCTTGACCTCAAGGGCATGGACGCCAGACACTTCAATACCTGCAAAAAACAGGAAGACTCCTGTCAAGAAAACAATATTTTGGATATTACTCAGGTCCGGGATCATATTACTGAAAGAAAAAGCGATTTGTGAGCCTTGACCTGTCGCCAGCCAAACCGTTGCGAGAATTATTAGAACCACACCCGGTAGTAGAATTCCCATGATGGTGCCGATAGTTGAAACCAGACCCGAGATTTTCATGCCAAGAAAGTTAATAAAAATCGCTCCCCAATACACAATGATTATGACCGCGAGTGTGTAGATTTTATTATTAGCTAAATCAGGATTAACCAAGTATGCGATCACCGCTGCCGTGGCTGCCAGCGCTGTTGGGTAGAAAACAAGATTTTGAAGCCACTGCAGACAGATAGTCACGAAACCCATTTTCTCACCGAATGCTTCTCTTACCCAGGCATATAGGCCACCTCTTTTCGGCCATGCAGTTGCTAATTCAGCCGAGACAAATGAAACTGGTACCAAGAATATCAGCACAGCTACTAACAGAAAAAAGACAATTGAAAGACCATATTCCGCCATCATCGGCAGACCACGCAAACTACAAATAATAGCCACATTAATCATGGCTAAAGTAAACACTCCTAAAGCCTTTGCCGGCTTGCCGTGCATTGAGTCTCCTTGTTTGTTGAATTTATTTGTTGCTTTAATACCATTTTATCAAATTAACAAACCTATCTGATAAAATATTATTAAGGAGATGATATATCTACTTTAGATATTGTTCTGTTGGCAGTTGTTTTTATATCAGCCTGTGCACTGATAGCATTTTTTGTTGCAAAAGCATCAGTGAAACACGAGATAATCCCGCCGGTTCTCAAAAACAACCCTAATTTCGATGTAGTTGTGACCGAAACCACTCCACTTCTTTCATTTCTAAACGCCAAAGGCGGTCTCAAGGTACGAAATTACGATGTCGAAATTAGTAAGTCTAAAGATTTTGACAGGAATGATACTATATGTTTTAAGAAGGTCAGAGAAAACGGTGAGTTTGTCACCAGCGTTAAAATCGACGAACGGCAACCACTCAATGACAATTGTCAGTACTTTTGGCGGGCGCGCGCCAACTGTCCATCCGGAGCTAAAAGTGACTGGGCGACCTCGCGATTTTTCGTCGATACACATAGTGACGACGAGTTTATGCAGTTGGCGCGCGCCGAAATCAAAAACATCGAAGTCTCAGGTGGATATAATGCAAAAAATATTATCGATTACGACGACCCAGGCCTTGTGACCTTTTGGCAATCACCTCCGCCTGGAGCGCAGAAGCAATGGGTATTGTTTGATCTCGGAAACCAGAAGGAAATATCACGAGCCTGGATATTGTCGAATATCAACGACCAAAGTGGATGGCTAAAGGATTTTCATTTTGAGTGGAGTGACGATAACAAAAAATGGCAAGATATTCCAAATGCGAAAAAAATCGGTAATGATACATTCCGAAACATTATCGATTTCAAACCAGTCAAAGCCCGTTATATCAAGCTTATAATTGATGATTTTATTGGCTATGCCGCCCAAATAAACGAAGTGATATTATATACGCCCTCTCAACCCTCGCCGCCAAAGATCCCCAATAGTGACTATGTGCTGATCATCGGTAATGAGCACAACGGATTTACATTTACTGCATTAGCCGACCACATTGAAAGTCTCAACACCAATCTAAAAACAGTGACAGTGCCATATTTTCAGGCATCACTGGCGATGCTCGACAGCTTAAGCAAGAAACCAGTTGCAATAATTCTAAGTGGCAACAATGCCGACTATCCTAATTTACCGATGTTTGAACACAATGGTGAATTTGAAATTATTAGAGAGTCGAAAATTCCGATACTGGGAATTTGCGCTGGACATCAATTTTTAGCCATGGCATATGGCTATACGCGAGCCAGGTCGATGGGCTGGAGCGATATATCCGCCCTCGAGCCAAAGCGGAAAATGACCCGTGTGCATATCCTTGAAGACGACCCTATTTTTGAAGGCATCGAAGATAATTTTATTGCCCCGGAAATCCACGGCTGGGCAGTGGTTGAGCCAGCACCGGAATTCGAGGTCGTTGCCAAATCAACTTATATTCAGGCTCAACGAAGCATGAAGAGAATGATATACGGCATCCAATTTCACAGTGAAATCGACGAAGAATACAACCAAGGCAAAAAGGTTATTGAGAACTTTTTGAAATTGGCACTAAGGTCAGCAGAAAGCGACAAACATAAATAGTTCTAAGATTATTTTATCTGGCATGGAATGTAAAAAGACACACCGTTAGCGGGTGGCACGCATTTCATGAAGCCGGCGCTAGTTGGGCTGTCACACTGACCCCCTGTAGGAACAATTTGTTCGTATATCTCTCCTTCATATGGGTAACAAGTGCCAGTACAACATTTCATTGTGCCCTCACTGATTCCCTGAGGATTGCTCGAGGCACTTTTTTCGCTGCCGTTTGATGCAAGCTCACTAAAACCGGCAGCTTTGCGCGCTGCATTCAATTCGCCTATGCCAGAATACCAAGAGCCATTCCAATAGTAGGAGTCACCACTCTTCTGAATGTCACTGGGGCCATTCCACTGCCCCGTAGTTTCTTCGCTTGCACCACCGGTATCCGTAGTCACTCCCGTACAATCCGATTGGATATTGTTACATTGCTGTAAAAAGGCTTGTTTATTATTCGAATTCATTCCCGAACTGCTGGCATATCTGTTGTAACACGACATGCAGCTGGCAGCAGCCGTGGTAGGAGCCGCCGGTCCGAAGTCGCACTTACCTAGATTACCTGTATCAAGACTGCCGGTAATGGTACTCATGGCAGTTGAGATTGTTGTCTGACACTTTGCCAAGGCGGCTGCTTGGCTTTCGACAGCCGTCGGTGTTGTTGTATCGGTTGTGTTGTTGGCGTTATCAGCCCCAACACCGCCAGAAATCAAACCAATCAACATTAGCGCGATTGGCCCCCATGTCGGCCCCAAGAAACTGATTATCAAAGGATAGAGCATACTCAAAAACGACCCCGTTGATCCACCGCCGGAGCCGCCTCCGAAAATACTTCCGAAGGAACTTGCCAAATTACTAAATATACTACCGAAAATGTCCATCTTATTCCGTTGCCTTTGTTATTACGAAGCTATAATCGCCTGAACTAATCAGCTGCACCGTCGCCGGCGATATCTCCAAATTGATACCATTTTGGACAAACACCACCGTATATACTCCCGGCTCGGCATAGGCGGTAAACTTGCCTTCATCACTGACTTTATATTCTTTAGCAGCAATGATAATTGTACCACTTTGCGGCATATTTTTGACGTCGGTAACCAGACCATCAACAGTAATTTTGCCTCGGACGTCGTCAACCTTGCCTCTCAGGGTACCTCCCGGATCTTCATCGGCCGATACCGTAATTCCCGCAGTTCCTTTACCGGCACCTTTTTCGTATATCAACCACCCAAGGTAGGATGTACCCAGCACTCCCACCATCGCCGCTAACAGCAAATAGTAATGTCTTTTTTTCATAATTGACTGCCGTAATTTATATCATACTCGCTATGCGCTGATAATAAATTCTTCGTCTGCGATTGACATTTATTGCGGGT
Source organism: uncultured Candidatus Saccharibacteria bacterium (assembly GCA_964445015.1). Taxonomy (GTDB): domain Bacteria; phylum Patescibacteriota; class UBA1384; order UBA1384; family UBA1384; genus CAYUJF01. The sequence continues at coordinate 2,421 of CAYUJF010000036.1, read as the reverse complement.
AGAAACATCGGTTACCCTCCCCAACCAATTCAGCAACTGCTTATTAACATCGCTGATTATGGCCGAAGTCGCGCTATAGGCAAAAACTTCACTGGGACTCGATGCGATATTATAGGGTTGAATTATTGTTGTACCATCGGTCACTCTATCGGCCAATAACAATGCTGAGCCAAAACAGACATTATTATCTTGGAGTTTCTGCTCAATGACAGTCGTTGATAATTCCTTGGGGTAATATTGCGCCAAGATTTTATGCATTTGGGCATAAAGGGAACTGCTGCCGGAGAGATTATATTTAAAGTCAGAGACGTGAGATAGTTCATGAACTACTTCCTGCTCAAAAGAGGCGTTGGGAGTGGCCGATGCCAAAACGAAGCTTATTGACCCGCCTTGCCCGGAGAAAATTTGAGCAGTGGCACTTTCACCGAGAGAATTAATAAGCAGGCCGGAACAGACATCGCCGGCGCCGGCTTTTTGTTTAATAATATCTACCACCCTACTGACATTTAATGAATTAAGTGACCCCGACGTGGTAACTTGCATATGGCAGGCATAAGCCCCAACGTTGGCACGGATGGTGTTTTGAATATCGGCTGGTGTGGCAAAAAGCAAAAAAGCCGGCGCCGATTTGTAATTGTTCTTAAGTTGATTGACGTGCCATTTTTCGGTCGCTACCCCTTCGGCCACCGCCTTAGCCAATGTCCCCGACAAGGCTCCGGTACTCGAGTTATACATCTTCTTGGCTTCGCCATAGAAACAAACCGATACGTCTTGATACTTGGCGCAAACATCTTTCTGATTTACATCGGGTGATGCAACAATACCAGTGTTACCGCCGATATTCGCCATGCCGATCCCAACAGGGCTACTACTGGAGCTGCCAGCCGTGTCGGTTGTGTCATCGGCACCGGTTGTTGATCCAATACTCTGAGTAGTTGTAGGCGATACACTATTTTCATTATCGTTTCCACCCAACCCACCACCAGTGAACAACTGCACCACCAACAAAATAACACCAATTATTCCGGCCACAGACGGGCTAATAACTGACCCCAGCATTCCAAGAAGAGATGTTATATTGCTTAAAAAATCCATATATTATAGATTATTTCCATTTTATCATCTTTAAGATAATAGTGATAAAATTTAAGGTGGGTCGAATTATAAATTGTAATCGTCCCTCTTCGTCCCGAGCTCAGTCGAAGGACTTCGAGGGACTTCCGGTCCGCCTCAGGCGGACACGGAGCGGAGGTTCTATGAAGGGATGGTCGGATAATATCGAGAAATTGTCGGTGGATAATGACAATTTCCGCAAGGTACTCTACACTGGCAAAAATAGCCAGTTGGTGGTGATGTCGCTCAAAGCCAAGGAGGATATTGGCGAAGAAGTTCACGAGGAAAATGATCAATTTTTCCGAGTGGAAGAGGGTGATGGCAAAGTAATCATCGATGGTAACGAATACACCCTCGAAAGCGGTTCAGCGATTGTGGTGCCCATGGGAGCTAAGCATAATGTAATCAACACATCAGAAACTGAGCCGATGAAATTATACACGCTTTATAGCCCGCCACATCACAGAGACGGTGTCGTTCATGCCACCAAAGAAGAGGCACAAGCCGACAATGAGAGCTTCGACGGTCAGACCACTGAGTAATTACAGGAAGAGACCTCGGTAAACCAAATACAGACCGAAAACCATAAACAATGCAAAAAGCAGGTATTTGCTGTATTTGATGACAAATTTATTAACATACCCAAGAATTTTGGCGGCAGCACGCGGCACTATTAAGTAAATCAAAAGAGGCAACAATACCGGCAAAGTGAAAAATATCAAGTTGATAACAAGCGTGATAATTTTTTCGAAATACTCAACCGATGCATTACTCACTTCCTTGGCGGCGGCGAAATTCAATAAAACCGCATCAAAGTTGGTAATCGACAGAATAAAACTGACGATAAAAAGCTTTAAATACTTGCTACTTTCTTGGTCGTGGTGAGGCTTGTCTTCTTTGGGTTTGCTTAAAAGCGCCTTGAAAGCAAAATAAATAAAGATTGCGCCAATCACAATATCTAAAAGTGATGCGATTTTGCTCTGTGGTGTATCCGGCGCCGACCAGCCCAGAGCAAAACCACAGACGGTCGCGATAATTCCTGCCAGAAGAGTACCCAGAAAAAAGACAAAAGTGCGTGCTCTGGGGTGGAACTTACTTCCAAGTAGAACCAGCGCAATCGCCAGAAGACCCGGACTTAAGGTAGCCGCCAAATCAAGGGGGATAACCTTAATTAGTAGTTGAAGCATGGTTTTATTATAGCTGATATTAGATTGTGGGGTGCGGGGCGGGGGGCCAACCCCCCCCCCCCACCCCCAAAAGACTGAAAGGGGGGAAAAAAAAAACACCCCAAACCAAACAAAAAACACC
>CAYUJF010000035.1:0-6491 GCA_964445015.1 uncultured Candidatus Saccharibacteria bacterium | reverse complement strand
CGCCGAAGTGGTCGCAACCAAAGAGTGGGTTAAACAGCCGGAGATAGTGCTGAACAATACAACATCTTCCGACACTCATGTACTCAACGGGACAACTATTCGTACTTATTATCTCGGCAACGGCAAAATCGAATGGGCCGAGTCGACTGATAGCGGTAAGACGTTTTCTGCTCCAACTAATACCGGAATTACTGAAGAAAACGGCATGATGATTTCTAATCCTTCGGTGCTTCAAGTCTCGGCAAGCAATTGGATAATGCTTTATGAGGAGCAACCGCAGAAGAAGCCGGGCCAGGAAAAAGTCCAAACACCGCCCGGTAAAGACACGCAAAGAAATTTGCTTCTGGCCACATCGACAGATGGCAAAACATTTCAGAAAGTCGGTACAGTCATCGACAGTAGTAAGGAAGATAACTATTTTGCATCCGTTCCCGATTTGGTCAAGGTATCTGATAAAAAGATCAGGCTATATTATGTTTCAGGTGGGGAAGCGATTGCATCAGCCGACTCTAGCGATGGTGGCAAGACATGGGTGCGCAACAAGGGTTACAGTCTAAAAGATTCAGCTGTCGATCCGGACGTCGTCTTTGAAAACAATGGGTGGACGATGTACTATTCAGTGCTTGATACCGATAAAAACGCGATCTATCAGACAACCTCAAAAGATGGTTTGAATTGGAAGAACGGTACCAAGATTATCGAAAGAAGCAATGAAGTTGGATCGATTGTTGACCCAGATGTATTTGAAATCGGTGGTCAGAAGATAATGTTCTTCGGTGAGTTTGGCAGCAGCAGTTCGACCCTCGGCCAAGAATCACCCAATCTTTACCGCGCAATTCTTGAGACAAAATAATCACGAAACGGTGATATAATTTGGCTGTTATGGAGAGTAAAAAATCTGTACTCATTGTTGGTGGGACGGGATTTATCGGCTACCATGCCGCGCTCGAATTTTTGAAACGGGGCTATCGTGTTACGGTTTTAGCATTGCCGCCGGCTCCTAAAGATCTTTTTCCAAGAGAAGTTGAGGTCAAGTTTGGCGATGTCGGTAAGATGTCGGATGATGAGCTGCTTGGCACTACTCGCGGTCATGATAGTGTCGTTTTCGCGGCTGGAGCTGATGATAGAGTGACGCCGCCGCGGCCGGCCTACCCATTTTTCTATAAAAATAATGTTGAAAATACCAGGCGGTTTTTTAAGGCCGCGGCGGCGTCGGGTGTAAAAAAAGGCGTGGTACTGAGTTCGTATTTTCTGTATTTCGATCGCCATCTCCCAGAACTCGAAATGTCGCATTACCACCCGTACGTTCGTTCAAGAAGAGAACAAGCGAAAGAGGTCGTCGCCGCCTGTGGAAATAGTATCGACGTATCAATTGTGGAATTGCCGTATATCTTCGGAGCAATGCCGGGCCGAAAACCGTTGTGGTGTCCGCTTATAAAATATCTAAAATCGTCATCGACCATTTATTATACTCAGGGCGGCACAAACTGCATCGCCGTCGAACATGTGGCCGAAGCGATAGTGGGTGCCATCGAGAAGGGTGGGGAGGGCAAGCATTACACCATTGGCGATGAAAACATGACCTGGACTATGATGCTGAAACGGATCATGAAACAAATGGGAATGGATAAAAAAATCGTCCTTCTACCTAATTGGATTGTGAAATTCGGAGCCTATTTCATTAAACTAAGGCATATTATTAAAGGTCAGGAAGGGGGACTTGATATGGTCAGGTTCTCCGAGGTACAGACGCGCAATACTTTTTTTGATGCATCGGCAGCACGTAAAGAACTTGGGTTTGGCAAAGGAAATCTAAACGAAGCTTTTAAAAAAACTGTCGAAGCGTGCGAAGCCCAACAAAATCGAGATCGATAAAAGGGCGGAGTCCTTCCGAAGCCCATCGGCTAACGCTTGGGCGAAGGAGGATGTTTTTATAATTAATTACAGCTCTGGCCCCGTTGGGAGTCCCAACAGGGCCAGGTGTGTGCAGGGCGAGAAGCGTTACTCGCGGAAGGTCTTGGAGCCGAGGACGTAGGCGCTGATCAGCGCTGCCGTCGGCAGGCCGACGACCGGCCCGAAGAGGAAGCTGAGCGCCGTGCCGGCGCCGAACAGAGCGAGGACGCCGCCGACCGGTCCCTTGCTACGGGAGTCCAGCTCGGACGGAGTGCCGAAGCTGTTCATGTAGCCGTTGATAGCGGCCAAGAGTACAATGGTCGCTGTGCAGGCTAGACCCCAGAAGAGCCCTCCGATCGCTCCGCCGAACAGCGTAAACACGCATCCGAGGGAGAGGGGGAGGAGGTTCTGCTCGTTGTCCCTCATCACGTGGCTCGAGAAGAGCCATTCGAGGTTGAAGGCGAGCATTGCCCATACTGCTCCGTGCCACCACCAGTTGAGGGCGATGGGCGCCGTGATGATGGTGGCCGGCCCAGTCAGTGGCTTACGCCACAGGACTTGGTCGGAGGTCGGCACGCCGCTGACCACTTCCCAGATTGCCATGACAACGATCACCATGACCGCTGCAACAAGGGCGATGTTCAGTGCACTGGAGACGCGCGCGTTCTTCATTGTCGAACTCCTTCCGTGTGGTTGACGCCCTAGTGGGCGAAGGAAACGCCAAATCCCAGGGTGTGGCTGCGGCCCCGGCTGACCAGCCGGAACTCGAAGCCCCAGTGATCGTCGAGGGCGCGCCCTAGGCGCGTCTTCCAGGTGTCGTCCTGGTAGGCGACGTCGAAGCGCATGGTGTGCTTGGCGTGGTTGTGCCAGCTGAGGCCCCACGCCGGCGCCGAGCCTGGCGAGATGGTAGCGAAGGCGAAGTGGTGGTCGCCCATCGTCAACACCAGCCCGAAAGCAGTGCCGCGGGCATTGCCAAGCGGCGAAGTGGCTGAGAGGGCGACATGCTTGGAGGTGTACTCCACAAAGGGAGTCACCACCAAGTCGTTCGCCTCTCCCTGCCAGCGGTCGATGGCCGTGCCGAAGCCCCAGCGGTTGCGCAGAGGCTTGCGGGTTAGGACGACCTCCTGCCACTGCTGATTGCCGCGAAGGCTCTGCCAGTGGTAGAGGAGGGTCGACCAACTTCGGCCGAGCGGTTGCGACGTGAAGGCAAAGCTCGCGTTCACGTCATAGCCGACCTTGTAGAGCTCGCACGGGATGTACCGGTTGAAGCTCATTAGGTCGGCCGTGTTATTGCTCTGAGCCGACGCGGAGTCGGCGCAGGCGAGCATCATCGCGACCATCACAGCGGAAACCAGAAGTGCACGAAGCGCTGTCTTGTGGTGCATGCCGTCCACCTCCGAGATATCTCTCGCCGAAGGCGAGTGTCGAGTTCTCAAGTTGCGCTGTTTTTTCCCTGGTTCGGGCCAACAGGGCAAGACTCGATGATACTAGTAAATAACTGGTTTGTCAAGGTTAGTGCTTGATAATTATTTTAATTTCGGTGATAATATTTAAGCATGAAAAAGAAAGTTATCTTAGTTAAAAATCTCAAAAAGCACTTCGGACGCCTCAAGGCGGTTAATGGTGTGAATTTTGAGGCTCGAGAAGGCGAAATCGTCTCTTTTTTGGGGCCAAACGGTGCCGGTAAAACTACCACTTTGGAAATGGTAGAAGGTTTATCTAAACCAACATCGGGCAATATTGAAGTGCTTGGGTATAATCCAGTACACAAACCAAACGAGGTCAAAAAACGTATTGGTATTCAGCTGCAATCAACTTCGTATTATGACCATTTGAACTTGGCGGAACTCCTTGATCTCTTCGCCTCATTTTTTGGACGCAAAGCTAATGTCAAAAAACTTCTCGACATGGTTGGTCTTTATGACAAGCGCAAGTCGTATGTCGAACAACTATCAGGAGGACAAAAGCAGCGCTTTGCAGTAGTGGCAACATTGGTCAATAACCCTCAAATTGTCTTCCTCGATGAACCAACCACCGGGCTTGACCCGCAGGCACGCCGCAATCTTTGGGATGTGATTCGCAAAATTAAAGACGACGGCAAAACCGTTATCCTCACAACTCATTATATGGAAGAAGCGGAGGTGCTGGCCGACTACGTGTATATTATGGATGCCGGCCGGGTTGTGGCCGCTGGTACTCCAAAAGAATTAATTAAGAAATTACCCAACCCCTTCCGTATAGAAATTACCGTCAAGAAATGCCCGGGTGATGAAAAAATTAAAGGAATAAAGGGTGTTGTGTCGGTTCGTCATGAAGAAATTGAAGGTGTTGGCCACAAGTGTATTATCGGCACCAAAGAAGTGCGAACCGTATTGCCTAACTTAATCAGTATTCTCAAAAAACAAAAAATCGAATTCGAGGACATGGAAGTGGTACCGGCTAACTTGGAAGACGTATTTCTAAACCTGACCGGCAAAGAATTGAGAGACTAGCGATAATGTCTAAATCCCAATATCTAATGTCTAATAAAATAATCAATAATCAACCACTTTCTCATTTCAATTTTCTAATTTCTAACATATGACTACACTAAAGTTATTCTGGGCTAATATAAAAATGATCGTCCGAAATAAGCAGGCGCTCTTTTGGATGTTGGTCTTCCCGATTATTTTCTTAGTGGTTTTTGGTCTGTTTGATATGGACTCAATGGGCTCAAGCCGGATCTTTATTATCGACCAGGCTGATAGTACGGTCAGCCACGACTTAATAGATGGTTTTAAAAAGGTCGAGACTTTTAAAATTGAAACAACTACCGACATCGGCAAGTTGCAAGAAGAGCGTGACAAGCTCAAAAAGACTGAAGTTGATTTCATCATCATTATTCCTGAATCAGTCAAAAATCTTAATACCAGTGCCGCACCGGAGGTGATTATTGACCCTGTCACCATGAAACCGACCACCACAATGCCGAAAGCACCTGACCCAGTGGAACTAAAGGTATATTACAATGAAGGCAATGTGGCGAATAATCAATTGGTTCTGAATGCTCTTGACCAAATGACTATGCAGATTAACGCTAAGGCGTCCAATGCGCCGGAATTATTTAAGCTTAATAAAGAGCCATTGACCAATAAGAAAGTTCGCTATATTGACTTCCTCATGCCTGGAATCTTGGCGATGAGCCTTATGCAATCGGCTATTATCGGTATTGCAGTCAGCCTCACCGAGGCGCGTGAAAAGAAAATCCTAAAGCGCATCTTAGCCACACCAGTAGATAGAAAATCGTTCATTATTGCCCAAGTCCTAAGTCGTATGGTTGTTTCTTTTGTCCAAGCTGCAATTATTGTTGTGACTGCCAAACTTCTTTACGACGTGAATATCTATGGTAGTCTTTGGGCGGTTGCGCTCTGGTCGGTATTGGGCACCCTGGTTTTCTTGAACCTCGGCTTTATTATCGCCGCTTTCTCTAAAACAACTTCGGCGGCGGAAAGCTTGTCGCAACTTATTTCGATGCCGATGCTATTTCTCTCAGGTGTCTTCTTCTCGACTGATTCCTTGCCAAAACTGGTGCAGTATATTGTCGATTATCTGCCTCTGACACCTATTATTTCGGCGCTGCGTTCTATAATTATTGACGGTGAGACTCTTATGGCTACATCACAACAACTCTGGATTATCGGAGCTTGGCTTATAGGAACCTTCATTGTGGCTATGCTAACATTTAGAGTAGCAAGAGAATGATGCTAAATGCTAAAGGGCTAATGTCTAATATCTCAAGGAGATGCGATGCGTAAATTGATTGTCTGGGAGATGGTGGTACTGGGAGTGGGGACGGTATTTGCTTGGAGCAATTTTATTTATGAACTTGTCAACTGGCTCCATAAAAAGTCTTGTACTACCGGTTGTCTGGTTGGTACCAACCCATTTCTAACACCTTGTTTCTACGGCGCTACGATGTTCGCTATCGCCTTTGTACTAAGCATCCTAATATACAAGCGAAAAAACTAATTATTAGTTGTGATACAATGGTAGCGACGATCAAATATTGGTCGTTTGCAACGTTTGTATAAATCTCTTGAAGGAGGGAAAAATGGATCAAAGTCAAATGCCGCCAGTTGGCGGTCAGCCAACACTAGGTACGCCACCGCCCCCGCCTATGGGCGGAGCACCAGTGCCGCCTCCACCACAGCAGACGCCACCAATGGGCGGCGTGCCAACCGGAACACCCGATATCGGTCAAACCCCACCAGGCCCCGGTGCTCCCATGGAGCCCCAGCCGGGTATGCCGGGCGCACCCAAGAAAGCCCCGGTCTGGTTATGGATTGTGCTGATTTTGCTTATTATCGGTGTAGCCGTGGCGGTTTTCTATGTCTACTCTGGCCGTGGCAGCTCAACTGAAAGCAGTACCACTATTACAACTGATACGCTTTCGACCGAGCCGGGCGTTACAACTAGTCCAACCGGCACTTCGACTACCGGTGTGACCACGTCGCCGACATCAACCGTCCCGACAACCACCACAACTACCTCACCAGCCAGCTTCTCAGGCACCACTGTAACACCTTAGTTGAATAAATCAGTTTAGAATCAAGCGCCTC
>CAYUJF010000034.1:0-6596 GCA_964445015.1 uncultured Candidatus Saccharibacteria bacterium | reverse complement strand
GATATTTATTATGCCGCTTTCCGTTTGCCCGATTTAGTTTTTAATATCCTTATTTATGGTGGTATCGCGGCAGCCGTGGTACCGATTTTGAGTCGATCGTTTAAAAAGGATGAAAAGGGGACCTGGCAACTGGTCTCTAACCTCTTAAATGTGGGGATGCTTGTGGTCATAGTGGCGCTTGTGGTGCTATATTTCCTAATGCCGGTTCTTATGCCTTTGATTGTGCCCGATTTCCCGGCAGAAAAAGTGGCTGAAACAGTTTATTTAGCTCGATGGATGTTGCTTTCGCCATTTTTCTTCACAATTTCCTACATTCTTGGCAGTGCTCTCAACGCCAAAAAGAGATTCCTCCTTTATTCGCTGGCGCCGATTGCGTACAACCTTTCAATAATTTGCTTCACACTCTTCTTAGCCGATAAAATCGGTGTTCGCGCGCCGGTTATCGGTGTCATTATCGGCGCCGCGCTCCATATGTCAGTGCAATTGCCCGGCGTATTGGCGGCCGGTTTTAGACCCAAGCCAATTATCAACTTCAAAGATGAGCGTCTAAGAAGAGTCTTTAAGCTGATGCTGCCCCGAGCGGTAGCGTTGGGTGCCGGACAGGTCCAACTGCTGATATTCACTGCGATTGCATCTTCCATCGGCGGCGCCATCGCCATCTATAACCTGGCTGACAACATTCAGACCGTGCCAATAGTTGTTTTTGGCGTTTCGTTCGCCACCGCTGCTTTCCCAAGCCTGGCTCATTTTGGCAATGATGAACGCAATAAGTTTAATTTTGTTTTGCTCAAAACGGCTAAAGCGGCACTATTTTTCTTAATACCTTCATCGATATTTTTATTTTTGCTCCGTGCTCAGATAGTTCGCTTGATATTAGGCTATGGCTATTTCGGCTGGTCTGACACGCGTCAGGCCGCTGATACACTGACTTTTTTTGCGTTGGGAGTAGTGGCTCAGGGCTTGATTCCGCTTATTGCCCGAGCCTACTATGCGCTTGAAAACACTCGCTATCCGATGTGGTCGGCCATAATTTCCGTAATCGTCGGAGTGGCTGTGGCGCTGTTCGGTTTCAAGAGCTTGGGAGTGGCTGGGCTTGCGCTCGGCTATACTGTGGCGTCATGGGTACAGTTATTTGTTCTGCTTATAAGGCTGGAATGGAAGACATACATTGATTTAACATCCGGATTCTGGTTGGCGATTGCCAAAATGGTCATTCTAGCATTTTTAGCGGCGGCGGTCATGCAACTCATTAAGCATTGGTATGGCACAATTTGGGACATCGACAAAGTCTATAATCTGTTAATCCAAACCATTGTGGCCGCTGGCGCCGGAATAGTGGTCTACATGGGAGGAGCATGGCTGCTCAAGATGCCGGAAATAAAAAAATAGACGATGATTTAATCGGCGGGCATCATTCCTTTGAGGCCAAGGATTTTTTTGGCGATAAAAAAAGAGGCCATCGTATGGGCTGTACTTGCCTGACATTAATCATTTTACTGATTGTCGCGATGATTTCGGTGGGAACGGTGATTTATTTAGCGGGTAAATCCAACGGTTTTGTGAAAGTTACGGACACCAGCCAAGTTTCCAGCGCCCAAGATTCCCTTGCATCTCAGTTGGAAGATTCGGTTGCCGGCAAGAACGATAAAAATGTCATAATAATTTCTGAAAATGATTTGGTGTCGCTTTTGCCTTCGGCTTCGATGGATATTGTCATAAAGCCGGAAAACGTTTTTGTAACGACAAAATATTTGAATTTCGATGTATTAATGGAAGTTGAGCCGTACATCAATGAAGGACAACTGAGGTTTAAGATTAAATCGGCCAAACTTGGCGCCCTTCCGCTACCGGGTTTTCTGATGGGTCCGGTGACGGCCGGCTTTGGCAATGCTGTTAACAATTTAAGTAAAGAACTTTCGGTGATTACCCTCGAAGCGGTTGAAAAGCAGGAAGGCAGATTGGTTTTAACCGGCAAAGTAGTAGGTCGGTAGACCGGCCAGAGAATGACGATTATTGCCTCAAGAGCTTTACAAAAACATCAGTAGGTACTTCGACATTGCCAAGACGGGCCAACTTCTTCTTGCCTTTTTTCTGTTTTTCAAGAAGTTTGCGTTTACGAGTTACGTCGCCACCGTACAGTTTGGCAGTAACATCTTTTCTAAAAGGGGAAAGCCTCTCGGCCGCCAAAATTTTGCCGCCCACAGCGGCTTGGATTTTGACTTCAAAATTTTGGCGAGGAATCAAATCCTTAAGACGTTCGACAACTTGGCGAGCGACTCCCTGAACCTGTTCTCTGGGAACAAAGCGGCTAAGTGGTTCGACTAATTCGTCGGCCACCATAATATCGAGCGCCACCAAATCAGCCGGTCTGTAACCGCTAATTTCATAGCTCAGTGAACCATAACCGCTTGTGACGGCTTTAAGTTTATCGTAAAAATCAACAATGGCATCGCTTAGCGGCATTTCGCCGCGAGCCAAAACTCTGTCGGCCATATATTCGACATTGTTAACGACGCCTCGCTTCGATGAGACCAGTTGCATGACGGCTCCGAGATAGTTTTGCGGTGAAATAATTTCAAGAGTGATCCATGGTTCGAAATACTGTGTAGAAGTGTAATCGTTAGATGTTAGACGTTGGTCGGAATCTGATAAATCTTTTCCATCTTTTTGAGGTTTGACATTTAAGTTTTGAGATTTCTGTTGGTATTCGACGGTGGGCGTGGTGACTATCAAATCCAAATCGTATTCACGCTCTAAGCGTTCTTTGACAATTTCGAGGTGCAGAAGGCCCAAAAAACCGGCTTTGAAACCAAACCCGAAAGCCTTGGAGTTTTGCGGTTCGTAAGAGAGTGATGCATCGTTTAATTTTAGTTTTCCCAAGGCCTCGCGCAATTTGCCGAAATCGGCACCATTGGTGGTGTATAAACCGGCGAAGACAACCTGTTGTGGCTCGCGATATCCGGGCAGAGGGTCGATATTGCTATTTTGAGAAATTGAAATTGTGTCTCCAACTCGCGCGCCAGAAACATCTTTGAGAGTAGTAACGATGTAACCAATATCACCGGTTGAGATTTTTTCTGACGGGTGCAGCCCCAAGCAGACCGAGCCGACTTCGAGAGCCTCGGTTTCTTTGCCGGTCTGGATCATTTTGATAGCATTGCCTTTGTCGATTTGCCCGTCGACAACACGGACATATGCTACCACGCCTCGGTAGGAGTCGTAATACGAGTCAAAAATTAGAGCTCGGGTCGGCGCCTCGGCATCACCCTCGGGCGAGGGGATTAAGTCCACAACCGCGTCCAGGACTTTTTCGACGCCTTCACCAGTTTTAGCAGAAATTAAAAGCGGTTCGCAGGCGAAATCAAGCTTAAGCGATTCTAGTTCGGCGATGGTATCTTCGATATTGGCAGCAGGAAGATCGATTTTGTTAATGACTGGGATGATGGTCAAATTATGGTCTATGGCTTGGTGCAGATTGGCCAATGTTTGTGCTTGGACGCCTTGGGTAGCATCGACAACCAAAAGTGCGCCCTCGACGGCCGCCAAGCTGCGGGACACTTCATAGCCAAAGTCAACATGACCCGGCGTATCGATAAGGTTTAATTCGTGATTTTTCCACGACATGCGGGCGGGCTGCAACTTAATAGTGATGCCGTGTTCGCGTTCGAGGTCCATGGTATCAAGAACCTGCGCCTGCATTTTACGTTTTTCGACCGCTCCGGTTAATTCCAAAAGGCGATCCGCTAAAGTGGATTTACCGTGGTCGATATGGGCAATGATACTAAAGTTTCTAATATTATTCATCGGTAGTAATCATACCTGTAATAGGGTGTACTGTCTATAATAGAGAATAAGGTTAGGGCCCCTCACCGGTGATCGGTTTGGGGCCCTAGGGCGGGTGGTTTGTCAGGAAGCTCATCGCTCCTCACCACGATTGCGTGGCCGTGGTAGTTGCCGCCGGAGGTGAACTGGACCACGGTGGCCAGCTTCTCCCTGCGGCGCACGATCCGCGGCTTCATGAACGGCTTCTTCGCCATGTCGCGCACACTCCTTCCTACAGAGTCGCTTCTCGAGCGTAGGAATATTATAAAATATATTTTTATGTTGGCTATTAAAAAAGCCCGTCGGATAGTGACGGAGCAATTCTATACAGATAGGGGTCGCCGCCCTCGCTTTTGACCGGAGTTAGGTCAAAAGCTCGGGCGGCAGGCGGAGTCTCCTGGCTAGAAGTGGGTGGTTGGGTAATCACCGGTTTTCGCACCAGGGATGGTGTGGGGGGTATGTTGACGAACGCTCACCCCCATGACACTGATGGTCGTACTGGTGTTCTGACCGTTCTGGGTCTCGTTGAACCAGCTGATTGCCAGAGTCTCCCAGTGACCATGGACGGCACGTGGCGGCTGACGGGAGCCACGGCAGTTCCTGTTGTTGTCATCGAGGTGATGATCTACGCAACACCCGTTCTTGAGTGGCACGAAGCCTTTGCAGGTGGCGCAGATGCCATAGTCGATTCGCGTGTGCGATCCTCCCTCCCGGACCGGACGATCTGTTGGGCTGGCGCTCGGTGTCACCCCAGTGCTACTGCTTATTGCCGGACTGGCGACCGAGGTCGCTCCGACAACACCGAGTAGCATCGTAATGAACTCGCGCCGCGTCGTTGCCACACTCAACCCTCCTTCCTCATGCTCTGGTGGTTGTGGCGGTCGAGCTGGGCGGATCTGGCCTTGGGACGTTGGTTTTGGCCAGTCTCTGATCGGTTGCGTCATGGACAAGCTCGGTCGGACAGAGGTTCTTGTCGACAACGGTAGATGGCGGAAAGCCGTCATGATTGGCGGTGACCCAACCAACACAGACCTGGCCCTTGCTGTCGCGGTGTGGAAGGACGAAGTAGTTCTGAGTCTCGGACGACCCCCGCGGAGCCTCTGATGGTACCGGGTAGATGCTCGACGAGTCGAACTCGACTACGCGCCGCGGCTCAAGAGGGACGACAAGCTTGCAGTGCGGACAGACGCCGAAGGACGCGGTCATTACGTTCTTCCTCCTTTTGCCGGTGGTCGATAGGTGCGCGACAACCAACGATACGATTGCCGAATAGGATTATGCTATCAATGGGAAAGAGTGGTGTCAATAAAAAAACACCTCGATCTTCCAACCGAGGTGTTTTTTGTTTTATCCGTCTTTTACTTTTAGTCTTTACCCCAAGCTAGCATGCCGAGGAAGACAAGGTTGACAACAGGGATAAGGGCGATCATTAAGCCCCACCAGCCTGGTTTGTTGCGCGCTTCGGCCACTTTCCACCACCACCAGATCATCAGCGCCAATAGGCCGATGCTGCCGATGTAGGGGATCCAGCCCAGGAATATGGCCAGGAAAGTCCACCAGGGTACCTTGCCAATCTGAGTAATTAGATACACATTCGCAATCGGAATCCAAGCTAGCCATGCGTTAGGTGTATTTGTTCTTTGGGCGATCTTCATTAAAGCCCAAGCGCCATAAATGTATAACGCTAAACCGATGACCAACGCAATGACACCGAACGTCAATACCCAAGCCCACAAGCCCGCTAAATTAGTCAAATCAGCGGTAGAAGTTGTGGTTGTAGTTGTAAGGTCCACAGTTCTCCTTTTTTATTACTTTGCTTTTGCTCGCAGCCGTCGTTTTCGTACCGGCCCCGAGGGTTGATTTTCGTTTGTGACAAGATTAATGAGAATCGACACAATGGTGTACACCAACGCTGCCCAAAAGGCCGACCAGAAGTCGGTGACGTAAAAGCCTTTAATAAAGGTGGAGACGAACCAGAAAAGCAGACCGTTGATAACCAAGGTGAACAAACCCAAAGTCAGAATGTTAATTGGCAGAGTGAGAATCAACAATACCGGACGAATAAACGCATTGACGAAGGCCAACACGGCTGCCAAGATTATCGCGGTATAGACGCCATCAACTTGGACACCCTGAACGATATAGGGTATTACCAAGAGGATTAGAGCGTTAATAAACCATCTAAGAATTAGACTCAAACACATAATAGGGCTCCTTTAAATTGAACTCCAAAAAACGGATACCACACTACTGGCATCACTTTTGTTTTTCGCGGTGTTACTTTTTGCCTGAAGTGGCCAGCCACCAAATGACGGCGATGACAACCACTAAAATCAGGACCCACCAATACCACATCATTCCCCACAACATAGTTGCCTCCTATAATTTTTCGACCTATATATATTATACAATAATAAACTCACTTTTTCTTTTTGGAGAAATTGAGCTTCATTGTCAGGATTGTATCACCGGAGAATATCTTGGCGGCAAGGGCAACAAAGACAATAAAGAGAATTAGCATATACACTGCGCCGGCAGTAACGGCCCAGTGATTATCAAGCATAATGTTGGGCATAGCCAGGAATATGTGAGAAAAGGGGATGGCGTAGATGATATACCTAATTACCGGTGAAAGAGCGTTTACGTCCATGAACATAGTCAGGAAATAAGGAATCATAATCAGAATCATTAAAGGTGCCACAATGCCTTGGGCACTCTTGGCATCTTCGGCAAAGGCGCCCAGAATCATAGCGATGGCCAAAGCCAGAAGGATT
>CAYUJF010000033.1:4999-6709 GCA_964445015.1 uncultured Candidatus Saccharibacteria bacterium | reverse complement strand
CCAGGGCTTGACATCCTTGGAATTTCTACGAAAGTAGAAAGTGCCTTTGGGAACCAAGTGACAGGTGATGCATGGCCGTCGTCAGCTCGTGTCGTGAGATGTTTGGTTAAGTCCATCAACGAGCGCAACCCTTATAGTCTGTTGTATTTTTCAGGCTAGACTGCCCCGGTAACGGGGAGGAAGGGGGGGATGATGTCAGGTCAGTATTACCCTTACGTCTGGGGCTACAAACACGCTACAATGGCCGGTACAAAGGGCAGCCAAAGCGCAAGCTGGAGCAAATCCCATCAAAGCCGGTCTCAGTTCGGATAGCAGGCTGAAACTCGCCTGCTTGAAGCCGGAATCGCTAGTAACGGTAGGTCAGCTATACTACCGTGAATACGTTCCCGGGTCTTGTACACACCGCCCGTCAAACCATGAAAGTCGGGGGTACCTGACGTGTGAGCTTCGCCTCGCCCTAAGGTAAACCAGATGATTGGGGTTAAGTCGTAACAAGGTATCCGTACGGGAACGTGCGGATGGATTACCTCCTTTCTAGGGAGAAACCAATCCGTCTTAGCTTGCTAAGATAGGATGGTCGATCTGGTAGCAAACTTGAAATTAATTGCTACTTTCCACCTCTCAAAGGGTGGCAGATAATTTCAAAACCTGTTGACGTGCACTACTCAGTATTTAACGCCAAAGGGCGCTTCTGCGAAATATCGGAGGCGCCCTTTTGGTATGATACGGTTGCATATATCGTACTTTTATAAGAGAATAATACTGCTAAGATTTTACTGCCCGTACGGGCGATTAGCTCAGCTGGTTAGAGCGCGTCACTGATAATGACGAGGTCGGAGGTTCGAGTCCTCCATCGCCCACCATAAATAAATACGCAGTGGCGTATTTTTTATTTAACAAGATCAATTATTTTTTCGGTTGACACTACTTGCGGAGCATCTTGTGTTCGTTCTTTAATTTCCACACCGCCGGCAGCGAGGGATTTTTCACTGACAACAAGACGATAAGGACAACCGATTAAGTCGGCGTCGCCGAATTTCTCGCCAGGCGATTTGTCGGTTCGGTCATCCCAGAGCACTTCGATACCATTGTTGGATAATTGATGATACAGCTCCTTGGCTTTTTCTTCTCCGCCACGCAACGATATCAACTGTACTACAAATGGCGCTACTGCTTTGGGCCAAACGATACCTTTCTCATCGTGAAATTTTTCCACCAAGACTCCCATAGTACGAGTCGTGCCCCAACCATAACAACCCATGATCGGATAATGTTCTTTACCTTCGGCGTCGGTATATTTGACTTCAAAATCCTTGGCGAACTTCTGTCCTAAATCAAATACGTTGCCCACTTCTGAAGCAGTGGCTTGGATTAATTTTCCAGATTGGCACTTGAGACAAGCACTTCCTTTTTTTAGTGTCGTATCAGCAGTATTAACGCAGTAATTGCATTTATCACAATACAAAATCTCATCCTCGCCGGCATCGGTTAATATCATAAACTCATATGATATTTTTTCAGTAAATGTACCGCCAGACGCTTCTGTTGCTTTGGCATCGAGCCCCAACTTAGTGTACGCCCGGAAATATGCTTCTTTGACTTTTTCATAGAAATTTTCGAAATCTTCCTGAGTCTCATGAAAGCTATACATATCTTTCATTTCAAATTCTCGCCCGCGCATTATGCCCGACTTAGCACGTAGCTCGTCAC
>CAYUJF010000033.1:645-4987 GCA_964445015.1 uncultured Candidatus Saccharibacteria bacterium | reverse complement strand
GAATTTCCACGAAATTTGATAAACCGCTAATGGCAAGTCTTTATAAGAGTGGATGAACTCGCGCATAAGTGGTGTCACGATCTCTTCGTGACTCTGCCCGAGAGCATAGTCTTTTTCTGTACGACTTTTAATTTTAAACAGAACATCAATCTTTTCCCAGCCGCCGGTTGTTTTCCAATTTTCCGCCGGGTGGAGCGATGGCATCAATAATTCCTGAGCCCCAAGTGCATTCATTTCGCTACGAATAAGATTGCGTAAATTATTGAGTACTTTTAAACCCAACGGCAAATAAGCATACACACCAGCCATGACCTGACGTACAAATCCAGCTTGTACTAACAGCTTATGGTTCACCGCGTCATCGTCAGGTGCATTTTTCTCTGGAGCAAATTGCATTTGTGACATTCTCATACTGTTTATTGTACTCTATTAACCTCGAGATGCCAATTCATCGCGGCTTCACATATCACTCAATCTCGATTATCATAGAGACATGATAAATGTTGAACAAAATGTTCCGCTTGGGCCGATGACAACAATGAAAGTTGGTGGACCGGCAAAATATTTCGTCCGAGTCTCAGCTCCGGAAGAAATTACCGATGCGATTGAATTTGCGCACGAGAAGCGATTGCCGACATTCATTTTAGGCGGGGGCGCCAATATTATTTTTAGTGACAAAGGGTTCGACGGATTGGTAATCAAGTGCGAATCGCACGATATTGATACAAACAAAGATGGCACGATCACCGTCAGCGCCGGCGTTCCCCTAGGAAAAGTTGTTGCCGCCGCAGGAGCCAAAGGGTTTAGCGGAATTGAATGGGCCGCAGGAATCCCAGGCACTGTAGGCGGAGCTGTTAGGGGCAATGCGGGCGCATTTGGCGGAGAAACTAAAGATATAGTCAATGAAGTTTCTTTCTTAGATGTGGACTCAAAGAAAGTAGAGACCATTGGCAATGCCGACTGCAAGTTTGGCTACAGAGATTCAATATTTAAACACAATGGCAATGTTATTGTGTCGGTAAAAATTAACCTGATACCCGGACAAGATTCGGAAAAGCTTCAGGCAAAGGCTCAAGAGTACGTACAATATCGAACACAAAGACACCCACTGGAATACCCATCTGCCGGATCGATATTTAAAAATGTGCCTGTCGATAACGTCCCACAAAAATATTTAGACGAATTTAAAGACGCCATTAAAAACGATCCATTCCCGATAGTGCCCGTTGCCAAAATAATCGCCGAAGCAGGCTTGGCGGGTGAAAAAATTGGTGGCGCTCAAGTATCAGAAAAACACACCAATTATATTATCAATACAGGTAACGCAACGTCAGCTGATATTATCGCATTGATTGAAAAAGTCAAGGACGTAGTCAAACAAAAGTATCAAATTGAACTCGAGGCAGAACCTCAAATTGTTGAGTAATATCCGCTAACCCACAAAAGAACAAAGAGGTTACTTCTTTTTCTTCTCGTCGTCTTCAATAGTACCCATCACATAAATGCTGATTAGAACTACAATCACCGTCATTGTAATGGCATAGATAATCTTTGCAATAACGGTCTCGGTGCTAAAAGGAAAAACGTATTCGATTGCAATTTTAATAGCATCGTTCCATGCCAAGCCGGCAACTAAACCGAAAGCGGCGATAATGTATCCGAATGTTTTTTGGCGCAGCTCTTTCTGGAGGCGCTTAACACGTTCCTTGCGCTGCTCATTTTTCTCTTTAAGTTTTTTTTCGTTATTTGTCATAGTTGAATGTTATTATGATATATCATTTTCATCGATAGTAACAGTACTGCCCTCTTGAATTTCATCTCTCAAGAGTCTTTCTGCAAGAGGATTTTCCAGCTTGTCTTGGACGGTGCGCCACAAGGGCCTTGCACCATAAACAGGATCGAACCCAAGCTGAACAAGTTTTTGCTTTGCCATTGGTGTTACATCGATAGTGATCCTCTTATCTTTTAATGACGCAGCCACTTTAGCAATCATAATATCGATAATTTGCATGAGCTCTTTTAAGGTTAGTGGTCTATATGCCACCACGGCATCAAACCTGTTAAGAAATTCTGGTTTGAAAATATTATTACGCTGCAGGTATTCGAGCAGATTTTTCTTGATAGTCTCATAATCGATTTGTCTTTGAATCGCCTGTCGAATTACTTCGGCGCCGGCATTACTGGTCGCAATTATTATGGCATTGGAAAAATCGACTGTTCTGCCAGTACCGTCAGTAAGACGACCATCATCTAAAATCTGCAAGAATAAATTCAGCACAGCTGTATTTGATTTTTCAATTTCATCCAATAGTACCACCGAAAAAGGATTATCCTTGATGGCTTGGGTGAGAATTCCCTGGGTACCAGCCTCGCCCGCCTGGGCGCCCGCACCGATTAGTTTACTTACGCCGTCAGCACCATGGTATTCGCTCATATCGAGCCGGATCATTCTATCTTCTGACCCAAAATACGCCTCGGCCAGAGCCTTAGCAGTTTCGGTTTTGCCAACCCCAGTCGGACCAATAAACAAAAATGTGCCCACCGGCTTATGCTCTCTTGAGAATCCTGAACGAGCACGTTTAAGGGCAGATACCACCGCCAACACTGCTTCGTTTTGGCCAATAACTCTCTTGTGGATTATGCCTTCCAAATTCATTAATCGTTCTTTTTCCGTTGTCGATGCTTCGCCCACTGGGACATCTGCTATCTCGGAAACCATTTCATCAACAAATTCAGGTGTTATGATTTTTATCCCCTTATTAGACGAAGTCAGCGCAACATTGTCAATCACCTGAATTGTTTTAATTGGAAAAGGTTTATCATGGATGTAGCGCGCCGATGTTTTAACGGCTTCTTTAACAGCGGGATATGTGAAGACAACGCCGTAGTGGTTTTCATAATATGGGATGCTATCGCCAAGCACGTTTATAACGCTATCTTCGCTTGGCTCCTTAATTTCTATTTTCTGGAAAGCGGATGCTACCGAACTGTTTGATTCTACGTCGGCATGATATCTTTCGATATTTGTGGCACCAATAATCTGAATGGCTGAACCATTGAGATACGGCGTCATCAATGAGGCACTATTCACCTCACCTGTCTTCGGTTTTGACGCAAGTAACGAGTGGATATCATCAATAAAGAGAATAATATCTCCGGCCGAGACTGCTTCATCAAGGACATTTTTCAGGCGCGCCTCAACCTCTCCTTTTTCGCTAGCACCTGCCAAGAGACGCCCTGTATCAAGTGCCCAAATATGCTTGTGTAACAATGGAGTGTTAACATCTCCAGACAGTATCTTCTGCGCCAATGATTTGACGATAGTTGTTTTACCTACCCCGTCGTCGCCAACGAGAATAACGTTGTTCGCCGATGATCTCGATAGGATGTACTCAATTTGCCCCACCTCTTCTTTGCGGCCATAAATTTTAATATCTCGCAACACAGATACCGCATTAGTTAAATCACGAGCGTACAACTGGAGATTAGGGGTATACCCGTAGGACCAATCTCGACCGACAGCACCCTCTACGACGGAACGTTCCCAGAATGGTTCTTTATGAGTTAGTTTTTTATACTGCTTATACCAACCAGTAATAATTTCAATATCCTTTTGTTCAAGATTTTTCTTTTCAAAAATCTGACGCCAGAGAGGTGACTTCGAACTCATGACTCTAAGCAAGTCGGTTAAACCGACCTTGCCGTTTTTGGCTATTTCGTGCAGCGCCAAAATTAAATTGTCTGATATTATTTGTTCTCCGCTGAGTGAGCGCCAGTAATCCTTGAGAGCACTTAAGTAGCTTTCGAAGTCATTTAGTCCAGAACGAATCAAGAGATATCTTCCGGCCTGTACTTGAAGCATCGCCAGCCATAATATTCCATCGTCTATATGACGATTGTACTTACTTGCTTCCGCCTCAGCGGCAAGTAAATATTGCACCGCATCATCTTCGAGATGATCAGCGATATTTGCACTTGAAACATTTCTGTGACTCACTTGGTACCTTATATAACGCCCAACCCAAAGCCAAACAAGGGCAATGACACAGCAAATAGTAAGATATACCTCCATCGAACCGGTAAAGAGATTAAACAACATTGCCAGAACCGCAATTACTATTACCACCCATGCAATTGCATCAAATATTCTCCAAAGCGGAAAGTTGACGTATTTATTACGCAAATACAGTCGATGAGCTGTAGAATGTTTTAAATCAAAATAGTCTTCCATTTAATCCCCACCAAATTATGCCAACGGTAATTACAGGCAACAAGAACCAAAACAATAGAAAAATTATGCCGCCAACAATATAATTGCGTCTCTTTTTTATGTCAAGATTAT
>CAYUJF010000033.1:0-635 GCA_964445015.1 uncultured Candidatus Saccharibacteria bacterium | reverse complement strand
CCGCCAACAAAAGTCAGTGATGTAATTATCAGACCAATAATAATGGTAATAGTTCTAATTACTAAACCGACCAATCTGCTGACAAGGTTGTCTATTAAAACTCTAACTATCATGTCGAGAGACGAATTGACAGCTGAGTGAATATCTCTTTTCCACGGTGCGAATAAAGTTTTTATCAAAACGGGAATAGAGAAAAACACCAAAACCCGTCGGGTGATCTTGATGGTGATACCCCAAAGATTGATTGGCTCATCAACCAACCACCACTCAAAAAAGTTAGGGATTCTATCGATACTTCCCTGAAATCTCTCGTTCAAAAAAACCCTCCTTAACCATTGTAATTATACCGCAAAAAACCCTTTTGAGATATTCAAGGTTTGATAATAATTACGAGAAACAAAAATAGGTCTCGGTACTTACGTGGCTGCAAGAATATCCTCGCCTGTAAACAGGCGGGTCGACCACCCTCGATCGAGCTAAAAGCAAGATCGGGGCGTCCTATCTAATAGGTAAATTCCTTTAGAAAGGAGGTGATCCATCCGCAGATTCCCCTACGGATACCTTGTTACGACTTAGTCCTCCTTGCCGACCCTGCCGTAATCCACCTAATGGCGGACTTCGGGCGTTGCCGACTC
>CAYUJF010000032.1:0-6851 GCA_964445015.1 uncultured Candidatus Saccharibacteria bacterium | reverse complement strand
AACAAATTTCCACTGCTCATCTTCAGGAACCTTGTTAAATTCATTCGGGTCATATGTCGGCTCGTTAGCCATGGCAATAATTTTGCCGTTTTCCGGTTCCATGACAATCACCGTCCCACCCTCGGCTTTGTAAGCCTCGATGGCTTTTTTCAATTCCTGCTCGACGATAAACTGGACAGTGCTATCGATTGTCAGAACCACGCTGACACCATCGGTCGCTTTGGCTTCATCATTAACCTCAATAACCCGGCCATGAGTATCTTTAAGACCGTAGATTACGCCCGGGATCCCCTTTAGCTCACCATTATAATAACGTTCAATGCCGTAGGCGCCTTCATTTTCAAAATTGACAAAACCAAGTACCTGCGCCGCCAAACTTCCTTCTGGATAATATCGTACTGTCGTAGGTGTAGTCATTACTCCGGCTAACTTCAACTTTGAGATTTCTTCGGCTTGTTCTTTCTCAACCTTTTTAGCAACAGGGGGAATATAAATCTTTTTCTTTTTGATATTGTTAAGGAGTTTTTCTTTATCAATATCTTTAAATCTCTTAGATAATTCATTTACAACCCTGTCGGGGTCGATAACGTTCTTGGGTACTACAATGACATCGAATTTCTGAATATTGATTGCCAGCGGATGATATAATTTTTCGTCTTCCTTGGCGGTGACACCCATGTCACCGGCAGTTTTATCGTAGGCATAGACAATGCCCCTATCAGGCGAACTCGTCAATTTAGCTGTTTGTTGCTCCTGAGCCATTGCCTGGTAAGTGCTATATTCCAGCACTTGTTTGCGGAAGAGCTGCACAAGAAGGAGGGCTAATAGAACAAGAAAAATAAGCGGAAGAAGCGCGAGGCGTTTCTTATATTCAACGCCCGGCATTTCAGACGAAACATTATTGCGATAATTATTCAGGTTCAAGATTTAGCTCCTTAGCCTTGTCCTGAATTGAATTAAGCGATTTTAGCCTCATTGCTTCAATAGTCATTTCATCCTTAGCTGTTTCAAGCTCTTTCTTTTTATCTTCCAGATTTTGGATAGTGTAGTTGCGTGTCGCACTTTGGGTTGATTGAGCCAAGTAGAAAAGACCCAGCAGCGCCAATAATACTATACCAATAATTTTCGAGGACATCGGTCCGAGTGTAAAGAATCTCGAGAGAGATCTTTTACGTTTCCCCTCAACATAATTATTTGAATTTGTAACTAACATAAATACTCCTTCGTAAATTTCAAATTAAGAATGTCAAATGTCAAATCAATACTAAATTACTAAATGTCAATTAATTTTGTCATTTGGATTTTGGATTTGATTTGTCATTTTGCCTTTGTCACTTGGATTTTAAAGTCGCGGCTCGGAGTTTGGCGCTACGGCTTCTTGGATTTTCTTTGATTTCGTCGAAAGATGCGATAACCGGTTTTTTAGTCAGCACCGACCACACATCTTTATTCTTAAATTCCTGCTTTACCAGCCTATCCTCGCCCGAGTGGAATGAAATTATTACCACTCGACCGCTTGGCTTAATAACCGACTTGATGCTTGATAATACTTCTTTTAAATTTGGTATTTCGAGATTGACTGCCATTCTGAGTGCTTGAAAAGTTTTGGTTGCCGGATGGATCTTGCCCCTATGACCGCCGACCGATTTTTCGACCACGTCTGCCAAGTCTTTTGTTGTCTTAATCTCTTTTAAGTTTTGCTTAATAGCCTTGGCGATTCTTCTGGATCGATACTCATCTGCTAATTCATATAGCATGTTGGCGATTTCTTCTTCGCTGAGGCGATGCAATAATTGTGCGGCCGTTTCCTGCGTCTCTGGTGATAGACGCATATCGAGCGGTGCCTCGGTTTGCCAACTCATTCCATACTCTTGACTTGATATCTGGTGCGAAGATACCCCCAGATCCAGTAAGACTCCATCAACCTTGTCCCTACCCTCAGCCTTTAAAATGTTCTTTAAATCAGCAAAGTTTCCCTGCACCAACCTAATCTGTGGCCAGTGTCCCAAGGACTCTGAAGTAATTTTTAAGGTTCGCGGATCTCGTTCGACTCCGATCAATTTCCCTTCCGCACCAATTTTCTTAGCGATTTCTTTACCGTGGCCGCCAAAACCAAAGGTGCCGTCGACAATTGTTTGCCCCGGGAGAGGTTTGAGATAATCGATTACTTCTTGCAGCATTACTGGCTTGTGCATACGTCTTCCTTGATTATTGATGCTGGCCGGCAGCATGATCTCAAGTGTTTCGTGGCGATCGGGAATACTTTATCTCCACTTTTCATATTGGCATTATGAAGCAGCTTCGATACAAGTATTCATCGTGCCACCCCCTCCCTAACTTTTGTTTTTGTAAAAATACGAGTACCTCTCAAATTATTTCAGGTGTAAAGATGCGCGAGGTAATTTCCGCATCGTGCAGTTGAGCTTCAACCATGGGCGCCAAGAGCCACCGCAACCGCGGAAATGTGCATATTTTTGTTTCTGCTCCGACCAGGTCAATGAACCTCATCGGAGAGCAACCACACTGCCGTCCAGTTTTAAATGTAATGCAGGCAACAGATTACAGACCCCATTCAGTCAACTTCGAAGCTATACTCGCCGCATCCGTTTCTGATTTTTTTTGGTAAGCCTGCCAATCTTTCTCGTTCCAAAGCTCCACCCTGCCGTAAAGACCGACGATCACAACGGAACCAGAAAGCTTGGCAAACTTACGAAGATACTGGGGTATGACGATTCGACCCACTTTATCAACATCCACCGGCATCGCCCCTGCGAGCATGAAACGGGCGAACGCCCTGGCGTTGGCATCGCTCAATGGCAAATCATTGAGACGCTTAGCGATCTTATTCCAACCTGATGCAGAGTAGACACTGAGACAATTATCAAGACCACGCGTTACTACTGCGCCTCCACGCATCTCTTCCCTAAACTTAGACGGAATTGCGATTCGTCCTTTAGCATCTAAGTTGTGTTTATATTCTCCTACGAACATATTTATTATCTCAGATTTCTTATTACGTATCTTGCGTCGCTTTATATCACCAACAATGATAGGTAGCCACCCTTACCCACTTTGACCCACATTTCTCCACTTGTCTTCAATATACTACCACTATAAACGTTGTCAAGAGCCGATAAAATCGGCTCGCAGACCGCGTGGCGAGCAAAGCGAGTTTTACGCGGTCAGGTGGGGCGTTGATAACTCCCAACACGAACCTGATTAACCTTGACCCCGTATAATCTCGCATTATTTTCATCTGAGCTGCTCGATCACGGGGTCGTCGATTAACCTGGAAATCTCCCCAGGTTAATCTTGACAAATGCTCAATTTTATGATATGATGCTCGGTTGTGCTGAATCGCTTCGCGACAGCATAACCAGAAGGGGTTCCTACCCTTTTGGTACGTTGATGTAGGCATGAGTAGGGCGACCTCTGTTCATGTCTCAAAAGAAAGGTGCGTGTTCACTATGAGTACGTGCCAAGACGATCTGGCGAGCCGGCTCGAAAGGCTGGCCACCATCGAACGAAAGTTGGTAACGGCTGGCGGCACTGACGCTGACCTCGTTGCACTGGTCAACGATCAGTATATGCTGGCTAGTGTGCTCAACTCGACACAGCAAGCCTGCGATCCCAACCCAGCCCTCCTGCAACTTCGGGAGCGCAACATGGGCTTCCTGCGCGTGCCAGCGACACTCAGCCTCGACAACCTGAACTGCTACATGGCCGAGGTCAATGGTATCGATTCGACCGAGATGCACTTCGCCACCATCGCCGAGACCGAAGCATACCTGGGCAAGGTCTGGGGACGTACGTGGTTCGAAGATCAGATCAGACGAGGGTATACCGTGCTCGTGGCCGGCACCGTCATCATCGACGCCGCGGGAGAGAGGCTTCTCCACCTCGAACCCCGCCCCGAGACTCGTCCGAGCAGGTGGGTGTATGAGCTTGTCCAGAACCATGACAAGCCTCGCTACACCGTACTCGTACCAGTGCGTCTCAACCGGATGCCCGAACGGCAACCGGAGAGGTTCAACACAGCGGTCCGTCTCTCTCGGCACCTGTCCCTCGAATACGACAATAACCGCTTCGCCTACATCAAGCACCTCTAGCACCATCACACCGCCCCGCGGGTCTCACGACCTGCGGGGCGGTTCCCTTTTTTAGATCAAATCATTTCAGTTTTTCGGCAAAATAATCTTTTAGTTTGTCATTTTACACTCGAATTTATTCCCAAATAATTTCTCTAAAACCTTAATCTCGCATTATTTTTATCTGAGAAGCTCGGTCACTGAGTCATTGATAAACCAGAAATTTCCACTGTTTATCTTGACAAATGCTCGATTTTATGGTATGATTGCAGGTCCAAATGGAGGGACGAACTCTCCTTTGACGCACCCGCTTTTTGACACAATAGCTGCATCGCAGCCTGAAGATCCTGTAAGCTAGGAGCGCACCCGATGCGTAACACCGTTCAGCTTGTTGCACTCCTGATAGTGCTGGCGTCAGCGTTCAGCGGATGCTGCAACAAGCAGACCGCTGTCGACAAGACGATCGACCCCGTCCAGGTCACTGCCACCCTGTACGACAAGGATGGCAATGTCGTCACTAGCGGCACCACCTCCGAGATCGTCCTGCCCGGTGAGAGTGAACCCGAGCAGACAGCGAAGGTCGGAGTCGCTACCGATTCGGACCGGTCGTCGCGGTTTGGGAGCTGGGACAAGGTGCAGCTGACATTCAGAAGCAAGTCAACTGACGAGGTCGTCGGCACCGCGACCCTGACCCCCGACAAGCCGACCGCCACTCTGAATATCGATCAGAGCGAGTGGCTCCGAGCGGCTCGCAAGGTCGCGAAGAAGGTCAACGACCCCGAGACGGACGAGGTTGTCCGTTTCCTCGAGCACGCCAAGATCGAGGTCGTGGTGGACACCGGCTACCAAGTCGGCGCCCGCTTCAACACGGCCAACGGCGTCATCACCGTTCCGCGGCCGGGCATGATGTCCGAGTGGGGCAGAGGGATCACTCTGCTACACGAAGGCTATCATGCTCGCGCCCACGCCAAGCTTGCAGGTGTCTCGAATGAGATCCCCGACAAGCTGACCATAGCGCGCAACGAGCAGGACGCCTACAGGTTCCAGCTCCGCATTACGGAGGCCTACTTCGGCCAGCCGTACCGCGACGAGCTGAACAAGTCAGTGGAGAAGATGCGCAAGCTATTCTCCGAGGCGAAACTGCCCATCGGCGGTCCCGACTATCCCCTGCTTGGGGATATGTGGGACGACGGTCTCGACAAGGTGATGGGCCCGGTCAAGAGCGAGGTGGAGGAGAATCTCCGCCAGACTCATTTCTGGACGCACACGTTCTACGAATGTGTCCGGAAGTACAACCAGACAGACAAGAAGATCAACGATCTCGAACTCTACTTCATCATCAGCGAGTACGACAAGGCCGGCATCCTCTAGGAAAGGAGGATCGACGCCCGTTCTTCCCACCATGCACACGCCGCCGCCCCGCGGGTCTCACGACCTGCGGGGCGGTTCTCGTTTAATGAGAGCAATTATTTCAACTTTTCTACAAAATATTCTTTAAGTTCATCAATCTTAGCTCGAGTCTGTTCCATGCTGTCTCGGTCTCTGACAGTGACAGTTTTGTCTTCGAGAGAATCAAAATCAACTGTTACGCACCATGGAGTACCGATTTCGTCTTGGCGACGGTAACGCCGGCCGACCGAGCCAGAAGCATCGTACTGGACCATAAACTCTTTACGCAAATTTTTATAAATTTCTTGCGCCACTTGCGGCAATCTGTCTTTATTAACAAGCGGAAACACGGCCACTTTAACCGGCGCAATTTTGGGGTGTAATTTAATTACCACTTCACCGGCTTTGCGACCATCGTTACCATCAGATTTTTTGTAGCCTTCGACTAAGAATGCCAACAATGCCCTATCGATTCCCATCGATGGTTCGATGACATAGGGAATGAATTTCTTGCCTGTTTGTTCATCAAAGTATTTTAGATCTATTCCCGAATATTTGCTGTGCTGGCTCAAATCATAATCTGTTCGCTGAGCAATCCCGGCCAGTTCAGATTGTCCAAATGGGAATTTATATTCAATATCACTCGTACCGATTGAATAATGTGATAATTTTTCTCTCGGGTGTTCCACAATAGGAAGATTATCCTCTTCGATTCCGAGCTCCGTGTAGAATTTTCGAACTTCGTTTATCCAATACTTGTACCATTTCGCCGATTCCTCCTTATCCGCTTCAATAAAAAACTCGATTTCTGCTTGTTCAAACTCTCGTGTTCTGAAAATAAAATTTCCAGGTGTGATTTCATTTCTAAACGCCTTCCCTATTTGCGCAATACCAAACGGTATTTTCATCCGACTCGATTCAACAATATTTTTAAAATTAGCAAAAATACCTTGTGCTGTTTCTCCTCGCAAGTAGGTCATTGTCGACTCGTCCTCAACTGGACCAAGAAACGTTTTAACTAAAATATTAAAACTTTTTTCTTCCGTTAATTCGCCGCCACAATCTGGGCAAACATTTCCCTTGATATGGTCCGCCCTAAAACGATGATGGCATTTCTTGCATTCTCGTAATGGATCGGTAAAGCCACTACCGGTATGGCCGCTTGCCTCCCAAACCTTTGCGTTCATGACAATACCTGTATCCAAACCAACAATATCATCACGCTGGTTAACAAACTTATCCCACCATAGATCTTTGATGTTCCGCTTCAGTTGCGCGCCTAGCGGACCAAAATCATAGATTCCTCCGATTCCTCCGTACAACTCGGATGATTGGAAAATAAAGCCTCTGCGCTTGCACAGCGAGACGATTTCT
>CAYUJF010000031.1:0-6876 GCA_964445015.1 uncultured Candidatus Saccharibacteria bacterium | reverse complement strand
GTTTTAACACTCGCGAGGTGAATAGATTTCAAGCCAAAGTTGATCAAATCAATGCACTTGAAAGCGATGTTATAAAACTGACAGATAAAGCTCTCAGAGAAAAAACAAAATATTTCAGAAATGAATTAGATTCTGGCAAGTCGCTTGATGATATTCTGCCCGAAGCATTCGCAGTCGTACGCGAGGCAGCTCGACGATCTGTCGGTATGCGGCCTTTTGATGTTCAGCTCATCGGCGGAATGGTGTTGCATGAAGGCAAGATCGCTGAAATGAAAACTGGCGAAGGAAAAACACTGGTCGCAACATTGCCAATGTATCTTAATGCGCTGGAAGGAAAAGGTGCTCACCTGGTTACTGTTAATGACTACTTGGCCAAGCGCGATGGTGAGTGGATGGGTAAAATATATCATGCACTGGGTATGACTACGGGAATCATCCAAAACCAGGGTGTCTCATATATTTTAGACCCGGGTTACAAGCCGGAAGAATCGAAAGAAGAAGACGATAAAAACCCTGCTTTGGTGCAGATGGAAAATCTTCGGCCATGTTCTCGCAAGGAAGCGTACGAATGTGACATTACTTACGGCACTAACAATGAATTTGGTTTTGATTACCTGCGCGATAACATGGCGCGGGATCCGCAACAATTAGCCCAAAGAGAGCTCCACTATGCAATTGTCGATGAAGTAGACTCAATATTGATTGACGAAGCGCGAACCCCACTTATAATCTCGGCGCCGGCCGAACAATCAGCAGGCCTGTATTCCCGATTTGCACAGATCGTCCCAAATATGACGGAAACCGAAGATTTTACCATCGATGAAAAAGACAGGGTGGTTAGTATTACCGATGCTGGGGTGAGCAAAGTTGAAAGACTATTGGGGATTAAAGGCTTGTACGACGTAAGTAACATTACGCTCGTACATCATCTAGAGGAGGCACTTAAGGCACAATTCCTTTTTAAGCTCGACAAGGATTATGTTGTTAAGAATGGCGAAGTGGTAATTGTCGATGAATTTACTGGTCGCATGATGCCAGGCCGTCGTTATTCAGAGGGGCTGCACCAAGCTATTGAAGCAAAGGAAGGCGTTGAGGTTCAGAGAGAAAGCGAGACTTTGGCAACAATTTCGTTCCAGAATCTATTTAGACTTTATAAGAAGCTCTCCGGTATGACAGGTACTGCTGAGACTGAAGCTGAAGAAATGCATAAAATCTATAATCTCGAAGTGGTTGTGATACCAACTAACCAACCAATGATTCGCAAAGATAAGGCTGACCAAATTTATAAAAACAGCGAAGCGAAATATAATGCCATCGCGGAAAAAATAGCCGAACTCAACCAAAAGAAACAGCCTGTATTGGTTGGTACGGTTTCAATTGAAAAATCAGAAATTGTCAGCCGCCTTCTTAAGAGACGCGGTATTAAGCATGAAGTATTGAACGCGAAGAATCATGAAAGAGAAGCAGCTATTATTGCCCAAGCAGGACGTCCGGGGGCTGTCACGGTGGCAACAAATATGGCGGGTCGCGGAGTTGATATTGTATTGGGCGGAGTACCGGTATCAAAAGACACAAGAGGCATTGTTTTGGAAGCGGGCGGACTGTTTGTGTTGGGCACAGAACGTCACGAAAGTCGTCGTATCGACAACCAGCTAAGAGGGCGTTCCGGTCGTCAGGGAGATTCCGGCGAAAGCATGTTTTATCTTTCACTTGAAGATGACTTAATGCGTATTTTTGCCGGAGATAGACTTAAGGGCGTCATGACACGTCTGGGCTTGCCCGACGATCAGCCAATCGAACACAAAATGGTTTCGCGTGCCATAGAATCGGCCCAACGCAGAGTCGAGGGACATAATTTCGATATCAGGAAACATTTAGTCGAATATGACGACGTCATGAACAAACATAGAGAAGTTATCTATGGCCGCCGTCGCAAGATATTATTCATGGATCCGGCCAAAGAAAATTGGCTTCATGAAAAAACCTTAGAACTATTTTCCGATGACGAGAAAAAGGCATTTACGGCCAAAATCAACCAATATGGATTAGACGTTATTAAGCAGGCTGAGCGAGCAATTAATTTGGCGGTTATTGACCGATTGTGGATTGACCACTTGAACACAATCGAGGCACTCAGAACATCTATCGGCCTGCGCGGTTATGGTCAAGTTGACCCGCTGGTTATTTATAAACAAGAAGCGTTTAATCTTTTTGAAAAATTGTTGCGTGAAATTGACGATGAAGTAGCCGGGATACTGTCTAAACTTGAAGTTCAAGAAAGAGCGCCGCAGGCGCCGCCACCAATGGCACTCGGAGCTATAGCTCAAGGGGCCAGTGAAGCATTGTCGGGTGGCGCCATTCAGTCGGTGCCGCAAAGCGGTGGCGTAATGCCAAAAGGAGAAAGTAAGAATTTGCCAGTGCCACAACCGGCATCGCGACCGTCGAATAATGACGTGTCCGTGGTGGTGCGCAATCCGGGTGATAAGTCATCATTGGCAGGTGATAGTGTACCATCGTCAATGCCAACTGGCCGAGTCGGTCGTAACGACCCTTGTCCGTGTGGAAGCGGCAAAAAGTATAAGAAGTGTCACGGAAGATAAAATACATACGGTGAGTCGATTACTGCTTGTTGCGTTGGATTACGATCTTGAAAGTCAGTGATTATCGGTTAATATTTTAATCAATGACAAATAAAATTATTGCATCTACATTGTTTGAGATGGCAGATGTAATCGAGCTCAAGAATCCCGAGGATCGTTTTCGAATTAATGCTTATAGACAGGCTGGCCAAAAGATTTCTGCTTTGGGTGATGATGTAACCAATATCTATCGCGAGGGCGGTGTAAAAGCTCTCAATGATATTCCGGGTGTTGGCGCAAGTATTGCCGATGCCATTGAACAGCTCATTGAGACCGGTAAGTATAAAGAACTTGAAAAGTTAAAAAAGAAAGTATCATTACCTCAGCTTGAGTTCTCGCGTATTCCATCGGTGGGGCCCAAGAACGCAATCAAATTATATGAGTTGACGGGGGCAAAGAGCGTCGAGGGGCTTGCTCGAAAAATCAAAGGCAAAAAAGAATTGGGACCATTTAAAGAAAAGACCTTACAAAACATACTGCGCGGTATTGAAATTATGAGTAAGAGTACCGGCCGGATTTTGCTTGGTGAGGCGTTGCCTACAGCTGCAAATATTATTCAGAAAATGAAAGATAGTGGTACGGTCCAAAAAATCGATGCCGTTGGTAGTTTGCGCAGACGAGTCGAAACTGTCGGAGATATTGACATAATCGCGGCTAGCTCAGAACCGGATAAGGCCATTGAGCATTTTGTCAGTATCGTCCCAGGGAAATTAATTGCCAAGGGGTCCACCAAGTGCTCGATCGTAAACGAAGACAATGAACAAATTGATTTAGAGATTCTTCCCAAGGAGGAATATGGTTCCCTACTGCAACACTTCACGGGAAGCAAAGAGCATAATATTGCTTTTAGAACATATCTTCAAGCTAATGGATTAAGTTTCTCGGAACATGGTATTAAAAAGCTTAAAAATGGAAAATGG
This sequence comes from uncultured Candidatus Saccharibacteria bacterium, assembly GCA_964445015.1. Taxonomy (GTDB): domain Bacteria; phylum Patescibacteriota; class UBA1384; order UBA1384; family UBA1384; genus CAYUJF01. Next base: position 3,317 of record CAYUJF010000031.1, on the reverse strand, counting down.
CCTGTCAAAACGCCGGGTATCCCCTTCTCCGACCGGAGGATTCTAGACAAGGCTCGGGAAAATGAAACGGTCAAATGTGCCGAAGAGGCGCAGGTTTATAATTTTTCAGGGATGGACTGGATTCCACCTGAACTAAGAGAAGACAGGGGAGAGATAAAAGCAGCTCTCCAGCACCAATTGCCGAACTTGATCAAACTCAATGACATTAAAGGTGACCTGCAAATGCATTCGCAGTATAGCGACGGTGGCAACACAATCTCAGAAATGGCTCAAGAGGCTATCGGTTTGGGTTATGAATATATCGCTATTACCGATCATTCAGCTGGTCTTGGGGTGGCCCATGGCCTGTCGAAGCAAAGGATGAATCAGCAAATAAGAGAAATTGATCGCTTTAATAAGGCGCACAAGAATTTCACCATTATCAAAAGTATCGAGGTTAATATCAATGCGGACGGATCGTTGGATTTTGACAAAGCGACAGTTGAGGGGTTGGATTTTATTACCGCTTCAGTCCATTCCAGCTTCGGCCAATCGAGAGACGTCATGACGGAAAGAATAATTAAAGCGATTGTATCTGGGCAGATTGATAATATCGGCCATCCGACCGGAAGGCTGCTCGGAGAGAGAGAGGCCGTCGAGGCCGACTGGCAAAAAATCTTTCCTTATTGTGTGAAGTATAATGTCGCGCTGGAGATAAACTCAAACCCGCATCGCCTTGATTTACCTGATAAGTTAATCATTGAAGCAAAAAAGGCTGGTGTGAAGTTTACGATTTCTACAGATTCTCATTCGCGTGACGGTTTGGAAAATATTACTTTTGGAGTATCTCAAGCGAGACGCGGTTGGCTCGAAAAGAAAGATATTCTAAATACCTTGCCTTTAGATAAATTGCTCTCGTGGGTTAGAAGATAGGGGAATAGTTCGCCTTTGTCATTCTCCCGAAGTTGAGATATCGATTAGCTATATTACTCAATCTTGTCGACTCATGGTACAATAGTACGGTATGAGTATGAATCCCAACGCAATAATCCAAATTATCAACGTTACGAAGCGCTACGCCAAAGGTAAGATTACTGCTTTGGACGATGTGAACTTGTCAATCGACAAAGGCGAATTTATTACCTTGGTCGGTCCTTCGGGCGCTGGTAAATCAACCTTAATCCGACTTTTAGTCAGGGAAGAGTTGCCCAGCTCGGGAAAGATAGTGGTGGCTGGCCGTGATATTACTCGGATTAGGGAAAGAGATCTGCCATATTACCGCAGAAACGTCGGTATCGTTTTTCAGGATTTTAAATTGCTGCCCAATAAAACGGTCTATGAAAACGTTGCTTATGCATTGGAAGTTTCTGATGAGCCGGATAATGTCATTAGTGACAAAGTCCCGCGTATCTTAAGATTAGTGGGGCTGAAGGAAAGAGCGCAGAACTATCCGAGTGAACTATCCGGAGGGGAGCGTCAGCGCACCAGTATTGCTCGGGCACTTATCCATAATCCAAAGTTACTTATTGCTGATGAACCTACGGGCAACTTGGATGAGAAAAACACTGCAGAGGTAATTGACCTACTGCTGAGAATTAATCATTCAGGCACTATAGTAATTTTAGCCACGCATGATTTGAATATTGTAAGGTCGCTGAGAAAACGCACCATCTGCTTAAACAAAGGCAAGTTAATGCAAGTATCACATAACCACAAACCATGATAAAACGTATTGCATTTTACTTATTAGTTATTACTTAATTATATGTTTTTTACGAGAATTAAAAGAGTATTGAGTTTAGGATTTGTGAACACCTGGCGCAGTCGATGGCTGAGCTTTCCGGCGGTGCTCATTATTATGATGACGCTTGTGATGATGGGCACGTTTATGGCTCTCGGTTATATCGCAAATAGCACCTCGCAAGCGCTTAAAGATAAAATTACTGTCCAGGTTGATTTTACTGACGCTGCCAAGGAAGATCAGATTAGAGATATGCAGAAACTTCTTTCGAGTCAGGCTGGGATAATGGCAACCTATATCTCAAAAGAAGATGCTCTGAAAGACTTTAAAAGTCGCGGTGATATCAAACAAGAGACACGCAATTTGATTACCGAGGAAAATAACCCCCTGCCACGTGGCCTGAAAATTCGCGCGCTTGAACTTGATGATCTTTCAAAAGTAGAAGCAATTGTTAAGCAAAAACAATTTAAGCCGATAATCTATAACTTCAGTTACGAAGATAATAAACTCCTTATCGAAAGAGTCAACAGCATCACTAAGTTTGTCAAAAAAGCAGCGGCTATAGTCACATTGGTTTTCGTGGTGGTAGCCATGATGGTGACGCTCAATACAATACAGATGGCAATATATTCGAGACGAGACGAAATCGAAATCATGCGCCTTGTTGGCGCTGGCCAAGTGTATGTTAAAGCTCCGTTTTATATAGAGGGAGCATTGTATGGAATTGTTGCCGCTGCCATCGCCTTTATTCTTCTCTTTATCGCGTGCAAATATTTTTCCGCAGTAAGTTCGACGTATCTGCGCGATCTGAGTATCGATGCGTACGCTACCTTCATTTCAAACTTCTGGAAGATTCTTTTGGCGGAACTTCTGGCCGGCGCCGCTCTTGGTATGATCTGTAGTGCAATCAGTATCAGACGATACGTAAAGATATAATATAGTTTGTAAGGTTCGTAAAGTTCAAGGTTCATAAAGTTTTCATTGAATTTTCTTTATAAACCTTATAAACCTGACAAACCTTATAACTCAAAGTGTGATATAATATTTTCTACAGGCGGAGAATGATATGAAAATCTCAGTCAAATATATTGCCAAAACAGTTCTACTCTTCTTTGCGGTATCATTACTATCACCGATTGGGTTCGCAAATGCTTCGAGCCTAGATGACCTCATTAGGCAACAAGAAGAATTAGAGCGTCAAATTCAAGAAAATCAGAAAAAAGCCGATCAGAAGGCGGCTCAGGCGAGCACCCTTGAAAGTCAAATCTCCTCACTTGAATCTGATATTGGCCTGACTGCGAAGAAAATCGAAAACACAGACGGACAAATCAAAGAAGTCCAAGGTCAAATTGTGCAGGTCAAAGGGGAGATTTCTGAAACAGAAAAAGAACTTCAAAAGCAGACAGCCAATTTCAACCAATCGGTGGTTGAACTCTACCGTGCTGGACGCCAGACAAATTTAGAAAAATTGTTTAGCAGCAAAGACCTTTCGGATGCTCTTGAAAAAACGACTTACCTAGATGCTGTTCAAAATAATTTGAATGAGTTGGTTCGCAAGATTACTGCCACGAAAAATAATCTCGAACAGAAAAAATCA
>CAYUJF010000030.1:0-6931 GCA_964445015.1 uncultured Candidatus Saccharibacteria bacterium | reverse complement strand
AAAGGCTTGCACATAGAGCGAAAACAACTACCTGAACAGCAACATACCTTATGTTCATGCCTTAAATAAAAAATCGACTCCTTTTGAGGCTATTATACCGCTATCGTAGTGATGTTTCACCTTTTTCATTTCCGTAACAATATCGGCGATATCAATAATTTCCCGGATTGGTTTATGGCCGGTGATGATAACGTGGCAGTTAGCATTTTTGACCACCTTGGTTAATTGAGTCGCACTAATGAGTTTTAAAGTGGGCAAATCTCCAAATTCATCTAAAACAACAAGATTATACCTTCCAGATCCAATCGCGTCGCGCGCTACCGCTAATGCGTCCCGCGCGGCCTTGATGTGTTCGCTGATATCCTTACTGTCACCCATAATCCTCACAAAACCCTTACCCAACGCTTTGATTGTGATGCAGTTTTTGAAGTATTTAGGAATACTAATACGCTCGCCGGAGGGCCAATCACCTTTTATGGCTTGCAAGATGATTGAATGCATACCGGCGCCGGCAGCGCGCAGCGCTGTTCCGAGCGCTGCAGTTGTTTTCCCCTTGCCGGCGCCGTAATAATAAATCAGCAACGGCTTTTTAGCTGGGGAATAATTTTTCTCCCGTTTCTTCATTAATCACCTCGATAGCTTTATACGGGCAGGATTTTGCACCTTCCACAAAGTTCTTTACCTCGCCCTCTGTCGCATCGAAAACATATTCATCATCACTACCGGACTTCTGGGGCTTCCTGCTTACAACCTTAGCCTTGAAATCGTCGTCGAGAGCATAGACGCTGGGAGCTACGGCCACACAAGTTGCGACCGACTGGCATAAATCACGATGTACAACAATTTTGATTTTCATTTTTCAATATTTATTTTGATTATTGTTTATTGGTGTTTGGTTGTTCTAGTTGTGATTAACTGCAGCCAGAGGTGGCGCCGCAGTTGGGACATTTATGACAACGCCCATTCGGTATCATAACGGCTCCGCACTCTGGGCATGGTGGACCCGAGTCTCCGAGAGCGGCTGAAGCAGCTTGATCGGCAACGCTCATATTTAATTTTTGCTGGTCGCCGGCTGGTTCGCTTGGCTTGGGTGGCGCTGCAACGACATCTGATGATCCGTTAGTGTCAGCTTTGTCGTCAATGATTGGCAATCTCATTTTGGCCGCGCTGTCCTCCCCTTCTGCGGTAAAGGTCTTCTTAAGCCATTGAGCAATGAAATCAGCTACGCTGGTAGCAAACGGGATGTCGGAGTCGCCGGTAAAGCCATGCGGATCAAAGCGCATATGCTCAAGCTGTCTGATAATGGTTTCAATCGGCACGCCGTATTGCAAACCAATCGACATAACTTTTGCGAAGGCATCTGCCATGCCAGAAGCAAAGCTTCCCTCCTGAGCCATATTGACGAATAACTCGGCCGGTTTGCCGTCTGGGTAGAGTCCGACTGTCAGATAGAGCTTGTGTCCACCGATAGTGACCTTGCGTGTAATCGATTGACGTTCTTTGGGCGGTCTTTTTCTTAGCGGCATTGGCTCAATCTCTGCCGAAGCGTTGTCTTGCAACTCTCCCTTATCATCGGCTTTGGAAGTATTAGAGCTTAGTGGTTGAGACATTTTGCATCCATCGCGATACAATGCTACCGCCTTAAGGCCTAATTCCCAACCCTGCATGTAAACATCTGAAACATCCTCTAGTGTGGCCTCATTAGGAAGGTTGATTGTCTTAGAAATGGCGCCACTCAGGAATGGCTGGACCGCAGCCATCATTTTTAGGTGGCCCATGTAACTAATCATTCTCGTTCCTTTTTTACCGCAACGGCTGGCACAGTCGAAAACCGGCAAATCATCTTCCTTAATGTGAGGTGCTCCTTCAAGAGTCATTGTGCCACAGACGTACTCATTGGCTTCGTCTATTTGGTCGCTGGTAAAGCCCAGTACCCGCAGCATGTCGAAACCCGGCGCTTTGTATTCATCTGGCCTGATATTTAGGCGGTTCATTACGTCCTCGCCCAGAGTGTGATGATTGAAGGCGAAGCTAAGCTCGAAGACCGTCGGTAAAACCTCTTCTATTTTGGCAATATCTTCAGAGGTGAAGCCCTTGTTCATTAATTCTTGATGGTTGATGTGGGGAGCGTCTTTAAGCGTTGCTCGACCTATGGCATATTTAATAATCTCTTCCACTTGATTTTGACTATAGCCAAGTCGCCCCAATGCCTTTGGAACAGAACTGTTAATTATCTTCCAGTAGCCACCACCGGCTAACTTTTTGAATTTGACAAGAGCATAATCTGGTTCAATGCCAGTGGTGTCGCAGTCCATAACGAGGCCTATGGTGCCGGTAGGCGCCAGCAATGTTACCTGAGCGTTACGAAAACCGTATTCTCGACCCAGCTTCAGAGCTTTATCCCATGCGCTGTGAGCCGCATCCAAAAGATATTCAGGAGTTAATATCTGATTTAATTTCATTGGCTTAACAGTCAGGTCCTCGTACTCGCGAGCGGAGGCGCCGTAGGCGGCATGACGATGATTGCGAATAACGCGCAGCATGGCGTTCTTATTTTTATTGTATGCCTTGAAGGGCCCGAGATGTTTAGCAAGTGTTGCGCTCATGGCATATGCTTCACCGGTCATAATGGCGGTGATGGCTCCAGCAACGGCACGTCCTTCGTCGGAGTCATACGGCAGTCCCATCATCATAAGAAGCGTTCCGATATTGGCGTAACCTAATCCAAGAGTACGGAAATCAAAACTATTGCGTGCCATTTCGGGCGAAACGAACTGTGCCATCAAGACGGATATTTCTAACACTATCGTCCAAAGATGGACGGTGTGTTTAAACGCAACGACATCGAAAAGACCTGTTTTGGCATCGTAGAATTTTAAGAGGTTTATACTGGCTAAGTTACAGGCGGTGTCGTCTAGGAACATATATTCAGAACATGGATTGGAGGCCTTGATCTTGTCTGATTCAGGACAAGTGTGCCACTCGTTAACAGTGGAGTCGTATTGCAAGCCAGGATCGGCACTATGCCAGGCGGCATCGGTTATTAAATCCCATAATTCCTTAGCGGGCAATGTTTTGGAAATATGGCTGGGGTCGGTGCGCCAACGTAGGTTCCATTCTTTGTCGCTTTCGACTGCTTTCATGAATTCTTTTGAAACACGAATTGAGTTGTTGGAGTTTTGCCCCGAGACTGTCAGATAGGCTTCACCGTTAAAGTCGCTGTCATAACCTGCTGCAACCAGCGCGGCGACTTTTTTCTCCTCATTTTTCTTCCAGACAATAAACTGTTCCACGTCGGGATGGTCGATATCAAGACATGCCATCTTAGCAGCCCTTCGCGTGGTACCGCCTGATTTAATTGCGCCAGCAGACCGATCCAAAATCTTAAGCCAGCTCATAAGGCCGCTGCTCTTGCCGCCGCCAGAGAGGGGTTCGTTGGCACCGCGTAGGGCGGAAAAATTAGTACCTGTTCCAGAACCGTATTTAAAGACACGGGCTTCACGTATTACCAAATCCATAATGCCACCGGAATTTACCAGATCATCTTTAATCGATTGTATAAAACAAGCGTGAGGTTGGGGTCTTGAATAAGCATCTTCTGACTCCTTGAGTTCGTTCGTTTCGGGATCAACATAATAGTGTCCTTGTGGTTTGCCTTTTATCCCGTATTGCCAGGCTAACCCGGTATTGAACCACTGCGGCGAATTAGGGACGCACAGCTGATTAAGCATGGTGTATTTGATTTCATCTTCGAAAGCTTCAGCCTGCTCTTTAGAGAAATAGTTATATTTTTCTCCCCAGAATCGCCAGCAACCAGCCATACGACCGATGACCTGTTTCACACTGGTCTCAGGACCGGTTTTGATGGAACCATCTTTATTTTTGGTAATTCTACCCTTCGAATCTTTAATTGGGATACCTGCTTTTCTGAAATATTTACTCACAAGAACATCTCCGGCAACCTGAGACCAGTCCTTAGGTACTTCAGCATCTTTCATTTCAAAAATAACAGTACCATCAGTGCTAACTATCTTCGTAGTACGCTTTTCGTAAGATGCGTGTTCGAGAGGGTCGCCATTTGTTTTATTGGTGAAATACCTTTCGACAGGCAGCCCATTGCTTGCCGTGGAAACGGTTGCCGGTTTTTTACGAGACTTCTTTTTTGCAGTGGCCTGAACGGTAGTTTTTTTGGTTTTTGGTTTATCGCCAAGCACTTCGAGTATATCGGCCTCAAAGTCAAGATTAGCGGTGGGTGTCATTTGCCTCCTTATGAATTAATTTTTCGGCTTCTTTTATAAATGAATTACAATTATTAAAATTCTTGTACACCGATGCGAAGCGTATGTAGGCTACTTCATCGAGTTTTTTAAGCTCTTTAATAACCAGTTGTCCAATAATTTTCGACGGTACAATATTCTCGTCTCTTTCGATCAATTTCTGTTCGACCCTATCAGCCACATCTTCAATCTTGTCGGCGCTGATGCCCCTTTTCTCAGTTGCCTTATACATCCCCTTGAGGAGTTTAACTCTCGAATACGCCTCAACGTTCCCGTCTCGCTTTAATACATTAAGTTTAACGGGCTCTATGTTTTCGTATGTGGTGAAGCGGTATTTGCACTTACAACATTGTCGACGGCGACGAATTGAGCCGTCATCCACATCGCGTGAATCGATAACCTCGGTGTTGTCATTTTGGCACCTGGGGCAAAACATCTACCTCCTCTGGACGTTAATTACGCAAGATGTTGTGTCTACTACACAATTAAACCACAATATATTGTGGTGGGGTAATTCGTGCCACTTTGTGTTATAACACCCAACCAATAGCAAATCTGATAGATCAAATTGTTGATAACTGACCCTGCAGGGTTGCCCATTGTTAATCTAAGGATCTATAAAAACCAAAAGGCCACCTACGAGGTGGCCGATTGGTTGATTTACTGAGATCGAAATTTAACCTTGGTTGGTTTCGCTGCTTTCTTCTAACTTTCCACTTTCTAAATATCTTTTAAGCATACGCCGAGCATTTCTTCTATGTAGCCACGAATATTTTTTAGGACGGACTGCGTCAAAGGCCCAAGCTAACCTTGATACTCCTTCGGGATCTTCTTTTAAGATATTTCTCACTTCCTCTGCTTCTTCTTCTGATAATTCTCCCCCAGCAAAAGCCAATACCTTTTCATCGGAAATACTACCAGCTGCCGGTTCTTCGGAAACAGCCTCCGGATTAATTGTTGGCTCCTCGCCCGGTTCTGTTTCTGGATTAGACATAAATCCTCCTTGAGATTATTTTAATTTTCTGCGAATGAATGCTGGAATATCAAGCTCATCTTCTCGGGTTTCCTCTACTTCCTCAATCTCGGGCTTAATTGGCTCCGGTTTGGTTGGAGGTTTCACCATATTGGCTTTGGCTCGCTCGAATCCAAACAATGGTCGGTTGGGAATTTGGTTGTAACCTGCACCACCTACCGATGTTGGCCTTTGAACTTTGGGCTTATCTTCCTGTATCAGACCCGTCTCATCTGTCTGGAAGCCTGTGGCGATAACAGTTATTTTAACTTCGCCACTCATAGCTTCGTCAATAATGGCTCCGAAAATTATATTGGCTTCGGGATCAGCGGCCTCAGTAATTGCCTTGGCAGCCTCATCAATTTCATACATGCCAAGGTCCGGTCCGCCGGTGATGTTGAAAAGAATACCGCGAGCGCCATCAATTGAAAGTTCAAGTAGCGGTGAATCAATAGCTGCTCGAGCCGCTTCGATAGCTCTGTTGTCGCCCGAGGCGCGACCAATTCCCATCAGCGCGGAACCAGCATCTTTCATAATAGTTTTAACATCGGCGAAGTCAACATTGATAATACCGTGCAGCGTTATCAAATCAGAAATACCCTGAACACCTTGTCTGAGAACATCGTCGACAATTAGAAAGGCATCATTTAATGATGTTTTCTTATCTATAACCTGAAGCAATCTAGCGTTAGGAATCACAACCAGTGTATCAACTTTGCCTCGCAGTTCTTCAATGCCCAGGTCGGCAATCTTCTTTCTTCTTAAGCCTTCAAAACTGAAAGGGCGAGTTACTACACCTACGGTCAAGGCGCCCAATTCTCTGGCTATGCCAGCGATTGCTGGGCCGGCGCCCGTACCGGTACCGCCGCCCATGCCACAGGTAACAAAGACCATGTCAGAGCCTTTTAGCAACTCATATACCTCTTCCTTGTTTTCCTCTATAGCCTGTCGGCCAATTTCAATATCGGCGCCTGCTCCTAAACCACGAGTTAGTTCCTTGCCTATCTGGATCTTGGAGGGAGCCAAGTTGTGTACCAGCGCTTGTGCATCAGTGTTTACTGCAACAAATTCAATGCCCTTCAAGCGGGCCTCGATCATCCTATTCAAAGCATTACCACCAGATCCGCCAACACCGGCCACGCGTATCTTGGCGAATGTATCCACCTCAGTAATATTTTTGTCAGACACAGCAACTCCTTAAGGCAAGAAATGCTTGAAAAGCTTCTTAGCCTTGTCTGTTAGTCCCCCAAGATTGACCTTTTTTAAGTTAAACTCAAAACCGGGAGTATTAGGTCCCTCCTGTGTACTCATTTCTAAGCCTGTTAGCATCAGGCCTATGCTTGTAGCGTAGCTCGGGTCGTCGATTTTGTCAAATGTGCCGCCAACTTCCAAGCTCGAATTGCCTTTCTGGGCGGGTAGGTCTAAGAGTAACCTTGCCTGATGCACAATACCTTCAAGGTTAGACCCGCCTCCCGTTAGCACGACTCCAGCCGGCAGCATCATATCTTTTTTAATATGCTTTAATTCTTTTCTGACGAAGCCAAATATTTCTTTAAGACGAGCGTCGGCAATCTCGGCCAACTGTACCTTGGAAATCTTGCCTTCTTCGCCGCCGGATATTTTCGAAAGGTCGATTGTCTCT
>CAYUJF010000029.1:6518-7115 GCA_964445015.1 uncultured Candidatus Saccharibacteria bacterium | reverse complement strand
TGCCCTCGCTCAGGGTAAAAAATTAATTTCAGGAGGAAGTATGGCAAACGTCGAAGATAACAAGACTCAGCCGGTTGCGACAGGCGGCAACAAACCAAAATCAAAAACGGGACTTATTATCACCGTTGTTGTTGTAGCGGTGCTACTGCTGGGAGTAGGTGGATATTACCTTAGCCGATATATTGCTCATCGAGCCAGCGAAAAAATTATCGGTGGTATTATCGGTACCGGATCCGGCAGCGATGTTGATATATCCGATAAAGGCGTTTCGGTCTCAAATAGCGAAGGGACTTTTAGTGCCGGTGAAACCACAAAGTGGCCAAGCGACATGCCATCGAGTGTGCCTCAATTTAAATACGGTAAAATTACTATGGCTGCTTCGACTAACACCGACGGTAAAGGTTGGTCGGTCACGTTGGGCGAGGTGGAACCAGGTTCTCTGGAAAAGTATGCCAATGATTTGTCATCGGCCGGTTGGACTAAGGGCGATGTGATTGGTTCGGGAGCCGATATGTCGATAATTACTTACACAAAGGATAATTATCAGGTGCAAGCAATTTACGATGCGAGTTCTAAAGGCGTCTCGATTGCCGTAAT
>CAYUJF010000029.1:2676-6508 GCA_964445015.1 uncultured Candidatus Saccharibacteria bacterium | reverse complement strand
TCTTTAAAACACAATTTTTTTTTTTAATATTTTGGTATAAATGGTTCGGCCGGGGCTTATTCCCCCCGGGCCCGACCGGTCTCTAAAGGTCAAAAGTTATTTAGCTGGATGTTTTGTTTTGGATTGCATGTGCCAAAGTCGAGCGTAGAGACCGTTACGATTCAATAGCTCTGAGTGGTTACCCTGCTCGGCGATGCGTCCGTTTTTTAAGACGTAAATCGTATCGCTATCCACAACAGTGGAAAGTCGATGGGCAATGGCAATAGTTGTACGACCTCGAGCGACTTTACGAAGAGTCCGTGTGATCGCTTGTTCATTTTTTGTGTCCAGGCTGCTTGTGGCTTCATCGAATACCAGTATCTTCGGATTGGCCAACACTGCGCGGGCAATAGCTACTCGCTGTCTTTCACCGCCGCTTAGCTTGACGCCTCGTTCGCCGACTTTAGTATTGTAGCCTTCTGGCAGCTTTGAGATAAAGGAATCTATTTGTGCAATTTGAGCTGCTTTCTTAATTTCCGCCAAAGTAGCTTGAGGCTGGCCAAACTTAATATTAGAAGCGATGGTATCGTTAAAAAGTGCCGGATCCTGTGGTACTATTGCCATAATTTTTTTGCGCGTATTTTGTGAGAGCTTACGAACATCAACTCCGTCTATAAGTACACTGCCCCCAGTGACATCGAATAATCTAAATAGTAACTTCACTATCGTACTCTTACCTGCGCCACTCGGACCGACAAAAGCCACTTTTTGGCCTGGCTTGATTTCCAGACTAATTCCGCTTAAAACCTTAGAGTGGCTGTCGCCGTAATAAAAACTCACATTATTAAATTCAACATTACCTCGCAAACGGGCAGGTGTAATGGGATTTTTTGGCTCGATAATTGTTTCTTCCTGGGCCATAATTTTTGCCATGGCTGACAAATCAGCAAAACTGTTTTTGAATTGCCCATAGATAAAACCAAGCGTAGTGATCGGAATTGATAGCTGGATAATATAGGTCGAAACCAAGACAACATCACCAACAGTCATAAGTTGATTCTCGACTTGGTTAATAGCGAGAATGAATATCAGCCCTAAGCCCACCCATAATATTAGGCCTTGTAAGCTGAATATTTCGGCAAAGAGACGGTTGTTTTTTACAAACAAGGTAAACCATCTTTCTTTTATTTTGGAAAAGGCACTATATCGCTGAGCGCTATTGTTGAAATATTTAACAGTGTCGATATGTGTGACCGATTCAACAAAAACACCGCTTGCCAGATCTTCTTGCACGTTGCCAGCCATTCTGAGTACTTGTCTTTTTTCGGTTGCCCAAATTGTAAACCATGTATAGAGGCCGATGGTTGCCAGTGTAATGGCTCCGAACTGCCAAGAAAATAAATTGAACAGAACAATACTCACAAATATCAGTTCGAATACTGGCGGCAATAATTGCGAGATCGCAAAGTCGAGCATCATCGAGGTGGCTCGCGCACCGCGTGCCACCGCCCTGGTTGCCTCACCAGCTTTCTGGTCGGCATGGTAACTCGATGGTAGACGCAACAGTTTTTCAAAAACGGCCAATTCAATATCGCGTGTAATTCCCATTATTGCCGGTGCCAATACAATATCGCGGAAAAGTTCGAGCACGATGGATGCAATTTTTAACCCGAAATAAATAAGCAGAAAAGTACCAATGATTCCAAAGGTGCTACTTGAAAGTGCATTGATGATGTTGCGCAGATATATCGGTTCAATAGTGGTGCTGATTTTTGCCAAGACTAAAAATATCCCGCCGATAAACAGCAAAAAACTGTATTTTTTAAAATACTTCAAAATAAAAGACGGGCTAGAATTGATTTTCGTATTTTCCATGATCGATAAAAAAATAATCCCTCGGGGATTAAATAGTTATTAATTATCCAACTTCGCTACTAAGCTCTGTCCTCCTTTGCGTAAAGCTACGGAGGACACCCTTCGTTTTATTTATTGGGTGGGCGAAGCCCACCCGAAGTCCCGATGGTAAATCGTGGACGAAGGGTGGAGCGGGTGAGCGGATTCGAACCGCCGACCTTCTCCTTGGCAAGGAGACGTTCTACCACTGAACTACACCCGCACGAATATTTTTCAACTGCCGAACTACCGCGCTGTAGTTTTTTACAGCACAATAATAGTATCAAAATACTCCTGTTCTGTGAAGAGTCTAACAGAGCTATGCGAAAAAATCCTTGACAGTCGCCATAATCCTGCTAAACTTTTGCCTTGTATGATAAAAATATTGCAAATAGTTGAGCTGGTTGTGGCTATCGCATTAATCCTTTCGATTATTGTCCAGCAACGTGGCTCGGGTTTGGGCGGCGCCTTTGGTAGCCAAATGGCTGCCTTCTATACCAGACGTGGAATTGAAAAGTTCCTCTATTTTACAACAATAATTTTAGGCGTAATATTTGTTCTCTTGGCTTTGGCCACTGTCTACCTGTCTGCTCACTAGGAAATTATGAAAAAAATAAATTTAAACAAGGCCGGAACGGCTTTGATTAAAATATATAAGTCCGTCAAGGAGTTCCGTTTTGTGTTTACAAAAACGGAGAAAATTGCCGTGGCGCTGCTATGTTTTGTGGCGCTTTTTAGTTTGTTTTTTTGGACAAAGGAAATCCGTTCGCGAAACCAGTATCTTACCTATACGGAAGGTTGGCTCACAAGTGATAGTCGAAAGACGCTTGATCTCGGTAGGCTCACCAGTGCCGGTCTTACTCGTAATTTGAAAGATGGAGCAATCGGTGCTGATATTGCCGATAAGTGGCAGGTGAGTGACGACCGTTTGACGTATACCTTCACAATCAAATCTCAGTTTTCATCAAAGGAAATACTGGAAGCATTATTGCCTCACAAGGAAGATTTCGGCTCAGCCGAAATATCCGCACCGAATGACAAGACCGTTCAATTTAAACTCAAGCAACCTTTGAATTATTTTTTGCAAGCAACTACCAAGCCTATTTTGCCATATGGGCCATATTCTATTGAAACTCAAACCAAACAAAACTTGGTCTTAACAGCTCGGAAGCAATATCACTTGACCATACCGCCCATTAAAAGGGTCATAATAAAGTTTTACAAAAACGAAAAGGAACTCGAACGGGCTCTCAAAACGGGCAAAGTAATGGCGACAGTTGACTTAAGTAAAGACGTTTTAAACTTCAAAACACAAAGAGTGTCAATGCCCCGTTATATTAGTTTGTTTATCAACACCCGCAACGAACCATATAACAACCGTGATCTCAGGGAAAAAATTGTCAAGAAGCAGCCAGTTACGGATAAAAAGCTCAAGGCGCGTTTCAAATATTTAGATGTACCCGAGGTTTCCTCGTTTGTGGACTCGCTCAAAAAAAGATTCGAGAGTCAGGGTATTGAATTAACAACAGAAGCTATTCACCCGACCAAACTTGAAGAAGTTCTGAAAAAAAGAGACTTCGACTTTCTGCTGATGGGTATAGATTATGGCTACGGCGAAGATCTTTACCCGTATTGGCACTCTTCGCAAGTGAAATACCCGGGGAATAACTTTGTTGGCATTCAAAACAAGGATCTTGACATCAAACTTGAAGAGGCCCGGCTGACTGAAGATATGAATTTGCGTCAAGAGAAAATCAAAGAAGCCAAAGACATTATTAATAGCGAATTTGCTGAAATACCTCTAAAAGCGGAAATGATGATTTATCAGTCATCGTCAAAGTTGAAAAATAACGAACTGAAATTTCTGTCTGAACCATTGGACAGGTTCAATTATATCTCTGACTGGACTATTGAATAGGCTAACCTCTTTATTTTCGTGCCTCAAAGGAGTAGAATGAAT
>CAYUJF010000029.1:0-2666 GCA_964445015.1 uncultured Candidatus Saccharibacteria bacterium | reverse complement strand
CGCCGAAGTGGTGAAATTGGCAGACACGCAGCGTTCAGAGCGCTGTGAGCGCAAGGTCGTGGAGGTTCGAGTCCTCTCTTCGGCACCATTCGACTTCCTATTTGCTCCGCAAATGGAGCGCTCATGGTCTTCGACCGTGAATAAGCGAAGTTTGCAATAAGTATGGGTCGAATGTGTGCCCTGAGTCTGTCGAAGGGCACCATAAAATATTTTTTGCCGCGATGGTGGAATTGGCATACACGATAGCTTGAGGAGCTATGCCCGCAAGGGCGTGAGGGTTCGAGTCCCTCTCGCGGCACCATTCGACTTCCTATTTACTTCGCAAATGGAGCGCTCATGGTCTTCGACCGTGAATAAGCGACATTTGCAATAGATATAGGTCGAATGTGTGTCCTGAGCCTGTCGAAGGGCACCACCCTTCGTCTGATATAAACAATTGATAAGATAAAAGCGCCTGCAGGCGCTTTTTATATGGGTAGGGCCCCGGCAGCGGACTAAACCGCGCGGGGCCCTGTGCGAGCATGTCTGTTATTGCCGTTATTGTCCTGCCGATAGTCGTCCATCTTGCGCCGTATTCGGCACAGAGCGTTATCGACCGACTTGGGCCTACACCCGAGCTCGTCGGCGATCTTCTGGTAGCTCGTACCGTCCATGAACATCATGAAGACGGTCCATTCGAAGGTCGACAGAGCAGCCCGGAGGGATGTCTCGAGCTCGTCGGCAGTCTCGCGCGCGATCACCCAGTGAACAGGGTTCTGGGAGTCGTCAGGAGCGTTTTCGAGCGGATTGGTTGCGTCTTCGTCACGGCTGGCGATACGAAGCGAATACTCATAGAGGACAGCGGTCTTCCCATATTTCACGCCGCCCTTGGTGGCCGTGATCATCTGACGGGTAATGCAGCTATCGGCGAAGGTACGGAAGGAGCAGCCATGGCCCCTGCGGAAGTCACGAATGGCTTTGTAAAGGCCAACCATGCCCTCTTGGATCATGTCTTCGCGCTCGGCTCCTTGGATGAAGAGGGTGCGCGACTTGAATAGGACGACGTTGCGATACTTGCGGAGAAGGTGCTCTCGCGCCTCCTCGTCGCCCCGTTGGGCAAACTCAACCACTGCCTCGTCCGACATGTTCCGAATTGCCCTAGGACGGTATGCTACCGCCATCCACGCCACCTCCTTCTCGTATACTTAAGCAAAATATTGCATTACATGCAATACTCTGGAAATAGATTCCAAGATATGGTATAAATAATCTTGGACAGCGAGCCTTCTTGGTTTGGTGTTGATGGTTGGTAGGGATGGTTTGCTTCCGCCCGAGTTTACACCGAGAAGGTCAGCGGTTCGAGTCCGCTCGGGCCTACCAGTCGTGGCGGCGGGTATCCAAAAGAATGATATGCCTGAGTAGCTCAGTGGTTAGAGCAGAGGACTGAAAATCCTCGTGTCGTCAGTTCGATTCTGACCTCAGGCACCACCCTTTGTCCACGATTTACCATCGGGACTTCGGGTGGGCTTTGCCCATCCAATAAATAAAAAGAAGGGTGTCCTCCGTAGCTTTATGCGAAGGAGGACAAGTCGCTTGGCGAACCTAATAATTAACTTATTCCTTATTACTTTTCCCCATGCTCGATTTATCTAAACTCTATAGCTGGCAGTACCTAACCACCGATCCGGGATCAGCTTTTATGTTCCAATGGTATTTAGTCGGCGTTTTTACTGCCTGCGTGATAATCTCCATGGTTCTTATCACTATTAGAATCTTAAACAAAAAGAAAATGTCGGACTTGAGCAAGAGGATTAATATATTATTTTTCAACTGGCTATTATATCCTTCGATTATTGGACTCTTGCTAGTTTTTTTTAGAAATCAAGAAATACCGACACTATCTTGGCGATTATGGTTGGTGGCTCTTGCAATTACCTGGCTTTCAGGTATCATTTATATATTGTATTTCTTATTTTTTATTTTTCCGGCTGAGTCTAATAAAATGAAGATCTTGGCTGAAAAGCAGAAATACATACCTTAATTGGAGGCAATTTTGGCAAGTAAAACAATCAAAACAATGACAGAGCTGGCCGAAGAATTCGGCGATAAATTAGTACCCTATAAACCAGGTGATACTATTGAGGCAGAAATTTTAGATATATCTCCCCGCAAGGTTGTGGTAGATGTAATGGGTCTCACAGTCGGGGTTATTCCTGAAGCCGAATTTTCTTTTGACACTATTGAAATGAAAAAGGGTGATAAGATTTCCGTTTACGTACTTTCCATGGAGAATGATGACGGTTACGTAATTCTATCGCACAAGAGAGCCAACCGTGAAGCGCTCTGGGAAACCCTAAAAGCGAAAAGTGAAGCCGGCGAGATAATGTCGGTGAAGGTTTCTGGCGCCAACCGTGGTGGACTGTTGGTGGAAGCTGGCGGTATCGATGGTTTTATTCCTGTTTCGCAACTTTCAAGCGACCATTACCCTAAGGTCCAAAACGGCAGTGGCGGTGAAATTGCCCGTCGTCTTCAGGAACTTATTGGCCAAACCTTAAAAGTGAAAGTATTAAATGTTGATAAGAATACTAACAAACTGATCTTCTCTGAAAAAGCCGTCCAAGGACTTATGAAAGACAGTGCGGTTGATACTGCCAACTTAGGCGATGTTATGGAAGCTACCGTCACCG
>CAYUJF010000028.1:0-7134 GCA_964445015.1 uncultured Candidatus Saccharibacteria bacterium | reverse complement strand
TATCGATTTCGTCGACAACGACTTCAATGGTATGAGTTTTATAACGAGCTAATTTCACTTTTTCAGAAGACGCGACAACCCTGCCATCGATTCGCAGCTTGTCGAAACCACGACTCGACAGATCCTTGATTAATTCTGTGTATTCGCCCTTGCGGCCTGTTACTACCGGCGCTGCAAATTCAACTTTTTGACCATGTAGGAGGTCGGTGATCATTTCTATCATTTGGTCGACCGTCTGAGCCTCAATTTTGGCGCCACACTTCGGACAGATTGGTGACCCAATTCGGGCGAACAGAACTCTGAGGTAATCATATATCTCAGTAACGGTTCCAACTGTTGAACGAGGGTTTTTGGAAACCGATTTTTGGTCGATGGAAATTGCCGGGCTCAAACCTTCGATATAATCGACATCCGGTTTGTCCATTTGACCCAAGAACTGACGGGCATAGCTTGAAAGAGATTCGACGTAGCGGCGCTGGCCTTCGGCGTAGATGGTATCAAAAGCCAGGCTCGATTTTCCCGAACCTGATAAACCCGTTATGACTACAAATTTGTCTCTCGGTATAGTAACGTCAATATTCTTGAGATTGTGCTCGCGAGCACCCTTGACGACAATACTATCAGGAGACGATGTAACTGGCTTCATAGTAATTAATACTACCGTACATAGACCGAAATTACAACCGGCTAAGTCCGATTCAAGATTTATGATTCAAGATTCAAGAATGACATTCAACATTGTCATTTTGAGATTATCTTATGAGTACTTCTGGATGAGATATCCGATATTGCTGTCGTTTTTAATTCTAAGACGCGGCGTCCAAAGCCAATAGATCCCCTTTTGAGCTACGCCCATTCTGGTTGATGTGGCTGTCTTGTATTCGGCGTCGTAAACCTGATCAACTGTTTTGGTTGTGGCTTGGCCGCCGGGATAGCAAAAGTTATTGACTGTGGTGCCGAGCTCTTGTTCAAGGATCTTTTTCGATTGAATTAATTCGTACATTTTTCTGGTATCGGTCATGGTTTTTGAAGCCATATTTGCGTGGTTCATGGTGTGACTGCCAAAAGCCATACCGCCGGCCTGCATCTCTTTTATTTGATCCCAGGTCAGGTATAGGTCTTCATCAACAAAGTTGACAACAATGTAGAAAGTCCCCTTCATACCATATTTCTGCAAAATCGGGTATGCCTTTTCATAGGCGTCCTTATAGCCATCATCGAAGGTGATGATAATTGGGTTATCTGGCACCTGCCCCCCGTAAAAATCGTCCAAAGTAATGCTTTCAAAGCCTTGTTCTTGCAGATAGGCCATTTGGTTATCAAATTCTTCAGGAGTAACCGACAAGGTTTGGCCGAGAGGGTCGTCATCGCCGGGCATTTCTCGAACGTAATGATACATCAGGACCGGCACTTTTTTGCTTTTTAGATATTGACCGCCCATCAGTTCAGCGACATCAACCGGGATGGTTTCTCGGTCAACCACAGCCGTTGGCTGATTGGATATACCGGTCGATATCTTTGTATCGATTTTTTCGATATTTCTTGACAACCACCAGATAATGCCGAAACCGACAATTATGAAAAATAAGGCGATAAGAGTCAAAATAAAGACATCGCGCCACAGATTGCCCTTTCGCTTATTTCGTAAAGCTTTTAAATAGGCTTCATGATACTGGGTCATTAGTACTATTATACCGCACAAAATGATACGTTTTGGGGTGTATGGGTTAGAAGTTAGAAGAGTTTTTCTCACGTACAAACCGGGAACTTAGAGTTATGAATTTCTAAACTCATATTTCATAACACGGATTATTTACGGCTAATTTTTTTGAGCTCGATAACTTCATCGCGCAGTATAGCTGCTTCTTCAAAGCGCAAGGCTTCAGCAGCTTCGTGCATAAGTTTTTCTTTTTCTTTGATGAGCGCAGGCAAATCTTCTTTGGCCATAACCCTCTCAACACTATCAAGACGATCCTTTTCAACATCTTCAAGAATCGATTTGATATTCTTCTCGATAGTCTTTGGGGTGATATTGTGCTTCTTATTGTAATCAATTTGGATCTGGCGGCGCCGCTCGGTCTCGCTGATTGCGCGCTGCATTGAACCTGTAACTGTGTCGGCGTAAAGGACCACTTTACCATTGATGTTCCGAGCGGCGCGCCCGATAGTTTGCGTTAGTGAGGTTTCGGAACGCAAGAAACCTTCCTTATCCGCATCCAAAATCAGAACCAAGGACACCTCCGGTAAATCCAGACCTTCGCGGAGCAGGTTAACCCCGACGACAACATCAACCTTGCCTTGGCGCAATTCGCGCAATACAGTCAGGCGGTCAAGTGTATCAACATCACTATGGAGATATTTAACTTTGATATTTTTCTCTCGCAAGTACTCAGTTAAATCTTCGGCCATCTTCTTGGTTAAAGTGGTAATAAGAGTTCTTTCACCGTTATCGATTTGATGTGTGATTTCAGCTAAAATATCGTCGACTTGACCTGCTGTTGGACGAATTTCCACCTTCGGGTCAACCAAACCCGTCGGGCGAATAATTTGCTCGACCGTATTTCCTGAGTGTTGTTTTTCGTAGTTAGACGGTGTGGCCGAGGTGAAGATTGCTTGGTTGAATCTCTTTTCAAATTCATTGAATTTAAGAGGTCTATTGTCAACCGCACTTGGCAATCTGAAACCGTGCTCGACAAGCATTTCTTTGCGAGATCTATCTCCCTCAAACATTCCTCCGATTTGTGGGATTGTCACATGAGATTCATCGATAAATAGAAGGTAATCTTTCGGAAAATAATCAAGTAAAGTAAATGGCGGTTCGCCTGGTTTGCGCCCGTCAAAATGACGAGAATAGTTCTCGATACCGTTACAAAAACCGATTTCCCTGATCATCTCAAGATCGTATTTTGTACGACGTTCAATTCGGTCTGCTTCGAGTAGCTTGCCTTCTTTTTTGAACTGCTCGATCCTTGCCTCCAGCTCACGTTCGATTGCGGTAAGCGCTTTGGACTGAGCCACCGGGTCGACAACATAGTGTTTCGCTGGGAAGATCCAGACTTCCTGTTCGTTTGTTGACAATATTTTGCGGGTTACGTTGTGCAAAATCTCAATTGAAGTAATAGCTTCATCTACGACCGTAACTTTATATATTTGTGATTCTTGTGATACCGGCAATATCTCAATAGTACCGCCGTGTGCCCTGAATGAACCCCTGGTTAAGTCAGAATTGGTTCTAATATATTGCAAATCGATTAACTTCCTTAAGATAGCTTCTCGGGATATTTTATCGCCAATCGCCAATCGCAAGAGAGATGACTCATACTCTTTAGGTGAGCCGAGTGAGTAGATAGCACTGACTGATGCAACTACAATGACATCTTTCCTTGATAGTAATGATTGAGTTGCAGCGTGGCGTAATCTGTCAATTTCATTGTTGATAGTTGCCTCTTTTTCGATATAGGTGTCGGAATTAGGTAGATATGCTTCGGGCTGATAATAATCGTAATAGCTAACAAAGTATTCAACTGCATTATTAGGAAATAACTCACGAAACTCGCTGGCCAGCTGGGCAGCTAAGGTTTTGTTGTGAGCGATAACCAGAGCCGGACGCTGCAGTTTCTCAATAACCGATGCCATCGTGAAAGTCTTGCCCGAACCTGTTACACCCATCAGAGTCTGACATCGCTGTCCTTTTCGGACACCCTCAACCAGGCTCGAAATGGCTTTCGGCTGATCTCCACTTGGTTTTAATTTATCAATTAGTTTGAATTTCATCGTGAGTATTATTTTAGATTAATTATAGGCATATGTAAACATAATATACCAACCTGTTACATCTTTACTAATATGGTTAAATGGTGTATAATCACAAAAGAAATGGGTCCATAGTTCAGTGGCAGAACAACGGCCTCTTAAGCCGTGTGTCGGAGGTTCGAATCCTCCTGGACCCACCATGGCGCCATCGTCTAGTGGTCAGGACATCAGGTTTTCATCCTGGTAACAGGGGTTCGATTCCCCTTGGCGCTGCCAAATATCAACAATGCAAAAATATTTCTGTCAAATCTGTGGTTCGCAACTTGAAAAACCAAAAGACAAATCGGTTAGCAGTATTGGCTATTGCAATAAGTGCGAAAAAGAGTTTTATCAAAACTCCAAACCAGTTGCATTGGTTGTGATTGTCAAAGACGGGAAGATATTGCTTGCTAAGCGCAAAACAAATGTTGGTGATGGCAAGTGGAACTTACCGGGTGGTTTTCTGGAGCATGGCGAACTACCGGAAGAAGCTGCTAAAAGAGAAACACGCGAAGAGGTCGGAGTAGAGGTCGAAATCGACGGATTCTTAGGTTTCGAGACGTTCGAAAATCCTTACTTTGAAAATACCATGATGCTGGATTGTCAGTTTTACGGTCATATCGTGTCAGGTACACCCCAAGCGCTGGAAGAATCATCGGAGGTAAGATGGTTTGAGTTTGATAAGATACCGTATGACGATATGGTGTTTGGCAATAATGTAAAAGCGATAAAGAAGTATTTGAAATTATGCGCCCGTAGCTCAGTGGATTAGAGCGCCGCGCTTCGGACGCGGAAGTCGGGGGTTCGAATCCCTCCGGGCGTACCATTCGACTCACTTCGTTCGCTCATGGCTTTCAGCCAGTTAACAGCGATGGTTGCGTATCTGAAAATTGATGATTGCGCGTAAGACGCGATTATATGGTGGCTATAGTTCAATGGTAGAACACCAGGTTGTGGCCCTGGTAACAAGGGTTCGATTCCCTTTAGTCACCCCATGAAGAAGAATTGCTTGGCTCTTTGATAATCGTGAAGACCTTTTCAGGTTTAATAGTCAGTTTATCATCCTTCAAAAAGAGGTTCGACCCGACAGTGCGTAGGATGATTTTTTTATGCTCAAGGAATGCCGGATCGTTGCTCTCGAATATCTCTATTGCGTATCCTGTAAAATCAAATGCTTTTTCAACGAGTTCGAGCCAATTTTTGCTTCTTTGGGAATCTTTATTTAATTGAGTTTCTATGCCCTCCTGATCAGCCTGTAACTGCTCTTTTTTGGTCCTATAGGCCTCTTGGTCTATTTCTTCAGCTATCCTAAGCTCAAGCAGTCTATCGAGTTTCTTCTTGTTCTCTATATGCGCCTTTTGATGCGATTTAATTGTTTGGTTCTGAAGTTCTGTTTCTTTATTATGGTCCGCTTTCAATCTCTTCAATACATAATCCTTAAATTTGTCGGATATCTTAAGAGTTTTGATAAAATCGGTAATTTGAGATTCGAGTTTTTCTTGCCTAACCGCTCGCAATGGACACTCACAGTCTTTTTTCTTGGTACACCTATAATAAATATAATCATGGCGGTTACCATTCTTCTGGACTTTATGTTTTTCTTCTGCTGTTATCATCGCGCCACATTCACCGCATCTAATCAATCCGGTATATGGAAATTCATGAATATGTTTTCTTGGCTTAGATTTATCAGCAAGAATCTTTTGAGCCAATTCGAACTCTTCGGCTGTTATCATTGGATCATGTCGGCCATTATAAACCTCACCGTTATATTCAAATTTTCCTATGTAAAATATATTACGAAACATTCTGTCGATAGTGCTTATCTGGAGATATCTTTTAGAACTTTTTGATTTCAATCCCATCGCTTTTGCTTCTTCAGCGATCCTCTTAACACTCCATTGTTTTTCAAGCAACAAATCCCATAAATAACGAACTTTATCGAAAGTTTCTGGATCCTTAAGAATCTTTTTTTTCCTTGTGGGCTATACGGGTCATTCAAATATCCAACACAAGCACGCGCCGGCATCCAGCCCATTTTTAGCTTACTATTAATTCCTCTGATAGTATCTTTCCGCAGGTCAATAATAAACTGGTTTGCAACCCCTAGATCTATACTCATAAGCAGGACATTATCTTCGGGCTTATAATCTTTCTCGGTAGTTACGATTTTTTTCCTCCATCAATTGGGTTTCTCGCCAATCTATTCAACTTCCATGCCAGTATTCCCTCGGCTTTTTGTTCTTCGATTATCCCCATCATTTCGTTGAAAACTGGCCGCCCGGGACGAGTAGCGGATTTTTCCTCTCTAAAAATTTTTACTATCTTAAGATCTTTTTCATCTGCAATATCTTTGAGTGCCTCGATCTGTGAGGGTATTGATATTACCTGTCTGTCTTCTGCTTCCGCCGATTTTCGCGCATAAATAATATATTTCATTCTTGCTCCTTTTATTAACTAAAGTGGGACAGTCCAGATTGACCCAATTCCACATCCACAGAAGGATGTTTCATCGGCTGAACTGTCCCACATAGCAATGGAACAAAAAATCTCCTGTGATTATAGTGTGGAACGGGTCAATATATTAATTATATCAGATATTTGCATTAAAGTAACAATTTATGTTATTAAAGGGAAAACTTACATTAATGTAATGTTACAAATTATGTAATAGTTACTACTAATTATTTAGTTACCGTAATTATTAGTAACTATTAATAGGTCAAAATGTGACATCGTTGAGATTGTCGAAATTGTTACTGTCTTTCTGAGGTTCCTTTACGCTCGTGCCGTTAATCGATTTTTTATATTCTTCAACAGCTTTTTGGCCAAACATTTTCCACCTCTCCCTGTTGTCGTCGAAATAGATATAATGCCTCGATATCTTGGGAGCGTCCAAGAAAAATCCATACTGGCCTTCTTTAATTAAAAAACCGCTTAATCTTATTCCGTCCTGAACGAATGAAACAAAAGCCTTAATATATGATTCTTTCGGATATGGTTTAATTTCAATTCTACATTTATCAATATCAATCATTATAGTCTCCAAAATTATTTATTTTTAATCATCGTAATTAGTGTCTGTTTTGCTTCCTCGTACTCCTTGATATTGCTTATGGCCTGTTTGTTCCAATATTTATCTGCCAATTCCTTACAATGATCACATTTAGTAAATATAAAACGAAAATGATCGTTCTCCCGGACTAACTCAACTGTCTCGCCGCACGATTTAAGGTAGGCGGCCAAGCTGATATCCTGACATGTAAAACTGCTCAATTTACACCTCCGGTTAAATAATCAATCAACCCCTGTTCGATAAATGTTTGTAGCGCGAATTTCATG
>CAYUJF010000027.1:0-7226 GCA_964445015.1 uncultured Candidatus Saccharibacteria bacterium | reverse complement strand
AACCCGAGTCGAATGGGCTATCGTTTTTCACAAGTTATATTTTACCAGATTCGGTCAATTGTTGCTTTGCGTTTAAAAAAAACACGCCAACAAGCGTGTCTGTCTGGTCCCACTCCGCTCTGCGAGCTACAGAAGGACCTATTTATAAGTTTACAAACAGATTGGTCGGGGTGGAGAGATTCGAACTCTCGACCTCCTGCTCCCAAAGCAGGCGCCCTACCGCTGGGCTACACCCCGAAGATTCACCTCTTAAACATTCTACACTTAAAAGAGACCTAAATCAATCATTACTTGCCCTTGGCGATGTCGGTTACAACCGAAATATCTTCAAGGGTTGTAATATCGCCACGAACCGATTTTGTCGTTGCGATCTCGCGCAAGAGTCGCCGCATGATTTTTCCGGATCTAGTAGTGGGCAATTTCCTGACAAATCTAATGTCCCTTGGTTTGGCAAAGGAGCCAATTTTTTGCGCAACACATAAAATTAAACTTTCTTTGAGCTTCACCGATGCATGTTCTTGTTGTTTAAGAGTTACAAAAGCCACCGGCATTTCGCCTTTAATCTCATCGGGCACCCCAATAACCGCAGCTTCAGACACCTTGCCGCTTTCAATTAGTGCGCTTTCAACTTCGGCAGTACCGAGACGATGACCTGACACATTTAGAACATCATCCACTCTCCCCGTTATCCAAATGTATCCATCTCTGTCTATCTTGGCACCATCTCCGGAAAAGTACCACCCCTTGAAATCTGACCAGTATTGTTTCTTGTAACGTTTCGAATCGCCGTAGATACCCCGCAACATAGATGGCCACGACTTCTTGATAACTAAGTATCCGTTTTCTCCTTTTTTGACAGGCTTGCCATGTTTATCGACAACATCAGCATCAATACCAAAAAAAGGTAAACCGGCGCTGCCAGGCTTCATATTGTGAGCCCCCGGCAAAGTAGTGATGGCATTGGAACCGGTTTCTGTTTGCCACCATGTGTCAACAATCGGACATCTGCCATGACCTATGGTTTGATGGTACCATCGCCAAACATCAGGATTGATTGGTTCGCCAACAGTCCCCAATAATCTCAGGGAGGATAGATTGTGTTTTTTCACCCATGCATCACCCATCTTAATGAACGATCGTATAACAGTTGGTGCCGTATAAAAGACAGTAATGCCATATTTTTCAATAATTCCCCAAAACCTATCGGGCTTGGGATAATCGGGCGCACCCTCATATATGAAGGTTGTCGCCCCGTTGGAAAGCGCCCCGTAAACCGTATAGGTATGACCAGTTATCCATCCGACATCCGCCGTACACCAATATATATCACTTGGTTTAATATCGAACACATATTTGACGGTCGCATGCGCGCCCAGCAGATAACCGGCGGTAGAGTGTAGTATTCCCTTAGGTTTGCCGGTACTGCCACTCGTATAAAGAATAAACAGAGGGTGTTCACTGTTTAGTTTCTCCGGCTTACACTCTCTTGACGCCCGAGACATTTCCTCATGCCACCACCTGTCAATTTTACTGAGTTTAATTTTCTGATTCGTTCTTTTCAAAACCACAACTCTCTTAACTCCCTTGCATGACCTGAGCGCCTCATCAATATTTTTCTTCAACTCGATTATTTTGCCTCTTCGATATCCACCGTCGGCAGTAATTATTATTTTTGCCTTACAGTCCTTGATTCTTTCGGCTATCGCTTGGGCGCTGAAGCCGCCAAAAACCACACTGTGAACGGCGCCAATACGAGCACAGGCAAGCATCGCAATCGCCGCTTCTGGGACCATCGGCATATATATCATTACCCTGTCCGATTTCTTGACGCCATTATTTTTTAAGACATTGGCGAATTGCTGTACCTGAAAATATAGCTCGTTGTAAGTTAATATTCTTTGGGTGCCATCTTCACCCTCCCAAATAATCGCCGCCTTATTTCTTATATCGCTGTGGGCATGACGGTCGACACAGTTATCACAGACATTAAGATAGCCTCCCACAAACCACTTGGCGTTCGGCGACCGCCATGTCAGTACTTTCTCGAAAGGCCTTAGCCAATCAAGCTGATTGGCAAGAACTCTCCAAAAACGGGAGGGATTGTTTATCGATTCATTATAAAGTTCTCTGTATTGCTTGGCCGATGGTATTGCCGCTCCAGCAACAAATTCGCGTGGAGGCGAGTATCTCTTGTGTTCAGCTTTTCTCATAGGTCTATAAAAACGCAGTCTCTAAGCTTAGTCAATATTAATTTTTTGCAACTATTTTTTCCGTTACCTGATATTCAAGATATTTTCCAAACATGAGACGCGTTTGGGCGTCGAAGGCGGACACCGAGCCAAGTACTAAACTTACAACTGGTACAAGTAGCCACTGCCAAATAAAATTAAAATATGCCAACTTGCCCTTATGAGGCGGTCGCGGAGGCAACAGTAAGATATTTAAGGCAATACCGATAAAGGTGCCAATCAACGCCAAAGAAAGAATCCATCGGGCATAATACTGGAGGTTATAACCCAATACCGTATTCATGAAATCGGGGTTCAATATACCTGGCATCCACCCTAAAAACGCAATTTGGACAGCCGCAACCGCACGGGTAAAGTGGTTTTGTAAAAGTAATCCTATTTTGCCCAATTTATGCCACCAGCTGATTTCGTGATCATTGAGCGATTTTTCAATAACGTACGGAAAATCAACTATTCCCCAAGCCCAGCGTCTGAGTTGATTATATTGGTTTACGATAGTACGCCAATACCCCTCGGCCAATACCGCATCAAGACGCAGTGGTATGTGTAAAGGTTCAATGACTATTTTACCCTTGTAGTAGAAATAGGAATCAAAATACTGGCGAGAATCTTCAGGGATGGCGTCGACCGCCCAGAAGTTAATATCGACTATGGTTTTAAATACATCACTTCGACACGAGAAACACTGAAACCAAAATGGTCTCATAGAATTATACATTAGGACCATTGAACAGCTTTGCGCAACCACTCTCATCATGGCCGGAACATCCCAGATATTATTGGAATATAGCGGGATTGGTTGGTATGAGGTCGGCTGACCCAGGGGAGTTATTAGATATTTGTAAGTTACATAATCAAAATAATTCTTTTGGGTTGTCGTATCAGAATCAAAATTGTGGACCAATACTTTGTCGTAATCGATATTAGCTTCGTCCAGTATTGATTTTAGTTTCTTTCCGCCCCATGTTGCGTTTGCCGATTTGCATTTTATTTCACCGGGCAGTCCAGCTGGGTGAATAGTTTGAATAAATTTTCCAAAACGATGTCCAAATTTTTCATGAAGTTTTTTGAAAATATCGTCGGTAAATTCCTTGCCAGCCCTCTCCTCTTGGGCGAGTATCAGCCAGAGTTTGTTTGCAGGCACTGAACTTTCACAGTACGAATTAATAGACCTCTCAAGTAATTCGAGCGGTTCTTTATAATGGACCAATACAATTACTTGATAGATTTCATCGTATTTTAGTTTGGAGGCAACAAGTGGAATATCTCCATCGTGGGTTGGTACATCGCCCGATTCAAGTACAGCCCGCCAATCAGTTAACATCGCTCTGCGCATTTTTCTGTAGGTAATTATGGTGAAGAGCGAAAGACGTACAGACCTAAAAAACCAATACATGTCAAAAATAAGAATGTAGATAGCTATAAGCCACGGCCACCAGATGCTTAAAAATATCGGCCCGATTATTGCAAACCACGATAGGGCGCCGGGGAATATTTCAAGAGTCCTTTTCCAGAAATGAGTTAATTTAAATGACATTTAATAGGGTTACCTTTAAATAGTATATAACAATAGCCCCAAAAAGTATTGCCGAGATAAAAAGAAGTTGCGCCAATAAACGCATTTTTTTTGCCACAATCAGGCCATAAATCGAGTTTAGGAGTTGCAAACCACAGGAAGCGATTAACAGATCCTGGTGAACTCGTTCGACTTGAAAAATAAACATTGCTTGCCAGATCAATAAGCCAATAACCAATATTCCATATAACAGAAATTCGGCATAATTTCGCAACCAGGTAGAAAAATTATTCATATAATGGTTTAGACTAAGCCCCACTTCGTTAAAACTTCGTGGGACACACTTCGTTTGTATGTAATGGCGTGGCTTGCCACACGACTTGTCCTGCCGTAGCTTTACGATGCGAAGGCGGAAGCTCCGTAATCGGAGCGAAGCGTGGAGCCACCTCCGAGATTCGAACTCGGGACCTCTGCTTTACGAAAGCATTGCTCTACCAGCTGAGCTAAGGTGGCATGGAGCGGGATACCGGAATAGCCCATCCCATTGCCTTACTGCAAAACCTAACGTGTAGTGTACTTGCAGTGCGGCAATTAGGAGGGTCAGCCTTGGGCTGAAACCCGATTTCACCTTGCCTGTCCTCCGTAGTAATGGGTCTGGAGCAAGTAACGGGAATCGAACCCGTGCCTCATCCTTGGGAAGGATACGTTCTGCCTTTAAACTATACTTGCTTGTTACGAAGGACGGAGGAAGGTTGATAATATCCAACGCCATCTACGTGAGATTATAGCAAACATACCTGTTGTGAGCAACATAAAAATCAGGCAATGATGCCGCAGATCGCATCACTTGGATTTAGATATCCTACTGAGATTTCGGAGGTGTATAATTGACTCCGCCGGCGGCGAAAATTAGTATTAGCAGAATCACTCCGCTTAATACCGAGCTCCATGTAGCGCTAGTGCTATCAACAAATCCCAGCACCCATGGCGCTACCACCAGCCAAAGCGCAATCAAAATCTTTATAATTTTCATACTAACTTGATCTTGGCATAATCCTATTCATAGCGCAAGGCTTCGACGGGGTTTTTACGAGCTGCTCTCAGGGCTGGAATAAGTCCAAATACAATACCAACTCCAATGGAAAGAGCAACTGCGAAAATTAATATCTCAGGGGTAATCGATGGCACCAGAGATGTCTTGGCTTGGATAACCATACCGATAATAAACGTTAGAGCCAGACCAATTAGTCCGCCCAGTGAAGTGATAACAATCGACTCAATTAAAAATTGAGATAATATTGCGCCGTTTGTCGCACCCACAGCTTTGCGGATTCCAATTTCACGAGTTCGCTCTGTAACTGCAACCAGCATTATATTCATAATGCCGATACCACCAACAACAACTGAAATAGCTGCAATGGCCGAGACAAGCGCCGTTGCCATATTTAAAAAAGTACCAAATAAATCAAGAATGTCGTCCTGCGTCATCAAGGTGAAATCTTCCTCGCCTTTATGGTTAGATATTAATTTATCTGTTAATTCTTTTTTTACCTGTTTAATATCCGCATTATCCTTTGCTTTGGCGATAATTCGCAATATTTTTGCCTCGCCACTGTCCATATCTTTCGCTGTATCAAACGGAATAGCAGCTATGACTCCGATGTCGGAGGCAAAAGCCGCAGATGATTTTGTTTCGGCAATTGTCGCCACAACTGTAAAGTCGCCATTGCGACCAAGCTGTACCTTCTTGCCTACAGGATTCTCATTTCCAAATAGTTTTTCCTTCGCCACAGGTCCCAACACAATTACCTTGTCATGCGTGCCTGCTTCAAATATTTTGCCGTTATCGATTTGAATAACCTGCATAGCCTTAAGTATGGTTGGATAAACGCCAGTGATAGTTGGTGTCGCTTTTTTATCCTCATAGCGCAAATCGCCAACGACCATTGTAAGCGGCGAGACAGCTTCAATATTTGGATTTTCTTGTATTGTCTCAACGTCTTTTTCCGTCAAAATATCGGAAGAAATAAAATTAGCCGGATTAGCCTGGTTCATTGACTGGGGATCGGAAAGGTCGATTTTACCAGAAATGATTGCTATCACATTGGTGCCCATGCCTTGAATCATGCCCGATACATCCTTCTTTAAACCCTCGCCGACCGAGATAAGAGTGCTAACTGACGTAACACCGATTACAACGCCAAGGACAGCCAAAAGGGATGTAAGTTTATTACGCCAAATAGACGATAAAGCTGTTTTTATTGACGAAAATATATTCATTTTTTAACTCTGCCATCTATAATTGTAATAATCCGATCAACGCCCTTGGCCAATTCAAGGTCGTGCGTGACAAGAATTACCGTACAACCTTTCTTGGTTAAATCACGAAGCAATTCCATAATATCCCGACCTGTTTTAACATCCAGGTTACCGGTCGGTTCATCGGCTAAGATAACTTCTGGATCGTTAATTAAGGCTCGGGCGATAGCGACCCGCTGTTTTTCACCACCTGATAGCTCATCGATTCTTTTGCGAGAATATTTTGCTAGTCCGACTGATTTTATAATGTCGAGGGCTTTTTGTTTGCGATTAGGCAAATGGGAATATGTTGTTGGTAATAGTACGTTATCGAGGACCGTCATTCTCGGCAATAAATTGAAAGATTGAAAAACAAAACCGATTTTACGCAATCGGATTTTCGCCATCTCTTTATCACGTGCCTTGGTGACATCAACACCACCAAGAAAATATTTTCCGCTTGTCGGCTTGTCTAATAAGCCCAAGAGATTCATAAGTGTCGACTTGCCGCTTCCAGATCGTCCGACAATCGCAATAAAATCGCCCTTATTAATACTAAAAGAAACATCGTTGACAGCTTTTACTTCTGCCTCTTTCCCCTTGTGGTAGATCTTAAAAAGTTTATCAACTTTTATAATGCTATTCATTATTCGCATCCTATGTGCTGGTGACTACCTACTTTCACGCATCGTCTCCGATACACTATCATCGGTGCAACGGCGCTTAACTGCCGGGTTCGGAATGTAACCGGGTGTGGCCACCGCGCTGAACCACCAGCACAAAGAATACGAAACTAAAATATTGTACCAATAAATTGTAACTCTTGATCTGCCCTCGTAAACTAGCTCAAAGACAGGAGCGTATTATGATATGTTTGATCGTTTAGTACACCTCGGCTGAAATCCTTACGGATCTTACACCTAGTGCCTATCAATCCCGTGGTCTACGGGAGATCTAAGAAACCTTATCTTGGGTGGAGCTTCCCGCTTATATGCTTTCAGCGGTTATCTCGCGCAGGCTTAGCTACTCGGCAATGCTCTTGGTAGAACAACCGATACACCAGAGGCCTGCCCCTCTCGGTCCTCTCGTACTAGAGAGAGAATCCCTCAAGTTTCCACGCCCACAGCAGATTAGGACCGAACTGTCTCGCGACGTTCTGAACC
>CAYUJF010000026.1:0-7650 GCA_964445015.1 uncultured Candidatus Saccharibacteria bacterium | reverse complement strand
TACCTCTTGATGCTCGAAATGTGCTGCCTTCGACATGGCGCCAACTAACTGGTACTTCAGCAATTGTAATTTGGCGATTCATTGCAATAGCCAACACTTCTAAATCCCAGCCCCAACGCATTACAGTTGTTCGCTTAAATATTTCCTGCGAAGCCCGGCGGGAAAATAATTTGAAGCCGCACTGAGTATCGACTAATTTAACACCCAGAACCATTCTTGCCGTCAAGTTGCCTGCTCGTCCGACGATTCTTCGCGTTATCGGCTGGCGGACTTTTAGGAGCGACTTATCTAAATAACGCGAACCGTAAATCACTTCGGCGTTTAGCTTGTGGCGCAACAATCGATTCACATCTTTAATTGGTGTACATTCGTCGGCATCCATCATTAATATCCAGTCATACTTCGCTTTGAGCATACCGGTCTTCACAGCACCACCCTTACCTAAGTTGTGAGTCAGGCGACACAGTATCACCTTTGTCGATTTCGATGATTTGTTTCGCGCAATCTCGCTAACAACTCTTGCTGTATCGTCCTTCGAACCATCATCAACAACAATTATTTCGCCTTTGGCAACATTTTTTTCGAGATAATCAATGGCATGCTCAAGCGTTTGGGCAATTCTCGATTGTTCATTGTAAGCCGGAATCACGACTGATAAAGCGATCTTATTCATATACTCTTAATTATAAGCTACAATATATTATAGATAAACCCTAAAAACCAGTCATAAACTCGTCCAAGGAGGAGTTATTTCTAAGGCGTCAATAATTTTATCGATAATAAACATCATCTTAGGAGCAATATTTATCGCCCTTACTCCTTCAATTATCAGAGTTGCAAAGGACGGGCAACTCAGCTCGCAGACGCCAACCATCTCTACCACTCCGACCGATAATTCGATGGTCTGGGGCGCAACAATCCGTCCCTATGCTCTCGGGTCAAGAACAAGTTTTAGCGTTGAACGACAATTCCAGCTCGTGACTGAACTATTCCCTCAAGGTGCTTGTGTCCGAGCCAATATCGAAGAGGATATGGCTATTAACGATTTATTGGTTTCCATGAAGGAGAAATATAAAACTAAGTTATACATAGTGCTCGAAGAGGATGTTGATTTTAACGCCAAGCAAGATTATGCCAAAAAAGCTCGGGATTTTGCCGCTAAAATCGTGACTCGCTATAAAGGAAAAATTGAATATTATCAGCTGATGAACGAAGTCACCGGTGTCGTTGTCAGCAAGGCCGATGACAAAGGAGATAAACTTGATGCCGGTTATGGCCTGACTATGGATAAAAATCGATACGACAATGTGCTGACATACACAAAAGCCCTGAGCTCAGAAATCAGAAAAATCGACCCCCAAGCCCAAATAATAATCAGTGGCAACTGGGTCTTGATTAACCCAGTCGTTCAATTAATTAAATCGGGGGTAGATGCCGATATCGTTGGCTGGAACTGGGGGTCTGGCATCAGCGACAAACCTGGTTTTGTTAAAATCGATAAATACGGCACTCTCAATATCCCTAATCAAGTTCATATCCTCGGCAAAAAATTTTGGATTGTTGAAGCCAATCGCGACGACGGTTCCATGGGAGGCAAAGAGAAAGAGCAGGCCAGTTACATTTCAAAATTGGCAAAAGCCGCCAGGCGAGATAAATATATCAGCGGTTACTTTCATTTTATTTTGACTGATACTGTCGAAAGTGGTCCCGCCGGTCAACTCGGACTAGTGACAGTAACTCAAAGTAATAGCAAATCGACTTTCGGCACAAAGAAACCTGCCTTCACAGCTCTCCAAAAGGCAGCGAAATAAGAGATTACTTCACCCTAAAATCATCAGGGTAAAATATCAGGTAAGTCTGACCCAGACGGTCAGCTTTATTAATATTTGGACCTATACAATTATATGGACCGAACAGTCCGGTTGCCATGTTCGATGATATGATTAGCACTTCGTTGGATTTTAATCCTTTGCATGCCGCATCCGAGCCTAAGTCGGTAATATTAGTATACTCGACGCCCTCAAATTTCGGGTTTTCACCGGTTGCATATCCGATAATGTAGCTATAGCTGGGATGATCCCGGTACCACTTCACCAATATTGGTAATTCTTGCCCCCAGTCAACGTTGGAGTCGTTCAAGTGCTTATAGCCTGCTTGCCAGCCGCCGGATGCCAACGAAAAATATGAAATTTTATTCGGACTTCCAAAACTCAAATCAACTACGAGCCACAAAGCAAGTACTGGCACGATAGCTTTAGTGATATATCGCTTATCGATAAGGAGCTGCCAAACAAGGTATCCGGCGGCTGGCGCCATCATGACAAATATCGGTAAAATATGACGCACCCCAATATGGATTTTACCAATCGATGCGATACCTAAATATATTATTCCCAGAGACCACAGCGCCGCCAAGTCCCATCGTCTTCTCCAAAAAACAGCGACGCCCCCCAAACCCAAGAGTAACAATATGGCCGTTGGCGTTTTATACCACAAATTGGCGACAAAAAACTCTCTAAAACCTGACATATTGTATCTGCCATTCAAGTAGGCATTGTGACCTATTTCATTATGGCCCTTGACCACAGTATAGCCCTCCCAATATCGCACCAAAGGAACGTAGAGTATTTTTTGCGCCAATGCATTTGCAGACACTTTCTGATCTTTAAGCAAATGCACGACCGAAACGGCACGGTTTGAGAAGATTGCATTTCGCTCAATATAGACATAAGTAGAATAGATAATTAAGAGACAAATTACGCCCGACAAGATTAATTTGCCCAAAGATTTCAGATACAATCCTC
Source organism: uncultured Candidatus Saccharibacteria bacterium (assembly GCA_964445015.1). Lineage (GTDB taxonomy): Bacteria > Patescibacteriota > UBA1384 > UBA1384 > UBA1384 > CAYUJF01. The sequence continues at coordinate 4,846 of CAYUJF010000026.1, read as the reverse complement.
TGCGAGAAATAACGATGAAAAGAATTACTGCCGCAACACTAAAGACAACAAAAAATATTCCGCTAAATTTTGCCAACATCACAATAGCAAGAAACACGCCCCACCAAACATAGCTTGCGACATTGTCTTTTTTAATTAGATGATATGTTGCCACAAACAAAAACCACACCGTTGCCAATAGCAAGGCATCGTTAGTTGTCAAAGCGGCATGAGCAATAATATTTGGGTTAAACACCAGTGTAGCCAGTGCACCAACGCCGGCGATCGGGTGAACAATTTTCGCCATCCAAAGATAGACACTTATCATGGCAATAAGCATTACGAACACCATAGCCATTCTGCCCCAGAATAAAATCGCGGCACGATTGTTGCCCGATTCAAACCAAAACGTATCGCCGAAACGCCATTGATCATTATCGTTTGCTTCCATCGCGGTACTCAGATCTGGTTTGAGAGGTAAAACAAATGCCGCTGATAATAGTTTATTAAGCGGTGGATGTTCGCTATTTAAAATTTCATCGCCATATAAAATTGATCGCAGACCACTCGGAACGTAAACGATTTCATCTGACGTGATGGAAAATGTTTTGGCGTTATAGACCATCCAAAAACCGGCCCAAACAACAAGTAAAGCCGCGATGATTCCGCAGATAATATTAAGCTTCTGATTTTTCTTTTCCATACAATGCAATTAGTGCTACTATCACCCACCACAACAAAGCCAAATCATTTTTGAAGTAAGGTGTATCGACAAGCCCGTAGAGCAGGATACATGTAAAGGCTGCCGCTAAAGCGACTGTTTCTTTTTTATTTATCGAGACTGACAGATTTTTAATCGACAATCCCACCCACCATAAGAATATGACAAGTCCAACAATTCCAAGCGATGCGAAGATATGCAAATAAAGATCGTGAGCTGTCAGGGCAAGAGGGGAAATATATTCAGGATAATTTACCCTATCCTTTGTAAGGTTAGTGAAATACTCTTGATAATTACCAAGTCCGACCCCCAAGATCGGGTTGCTCTGGATAATCTCGGCGCTTGTTTTCCAGATCTCCCAGCGGATATTATTACTGGTTGCAACGCGGCCGTCGGCGGGGGAGGCGTTCGTATCCGGCTTCGCAATAGCAAATGTCGCCGCTGCGATAATAGCTACGGCCAGAACCGACCAATAAACCCAAGTATAGGCTTTTTTATTTCGGCACAAATAATATATAAGCGCGATAATCACTCCACCCAAAACGCCGACGGCCGCTCCCCTGCTTTGCGAACCCCAAAGCGCGATTACTGATGTGATAGCCGATATCAATGCGATATATCGCCACCATCCCCTATAGATAAACATCGATACTACCGCCAAAGCGGTGATTGGCGTTAAAAACAAACTTAAATAATTTGGCGATGCGAATTTGTCATATCCAAACCAGCCCAACCATCGCCCGTCGGCCGCAACATGCCAGTCTCTAAAGCACATTAAACTTATTATCGATACGGCACCTCCGACAGTTAGTAATGCTCTTGGCACAATCGACTTAGCCACACCTGCTTCATTAATGATCAGCAAATATATTAGCGCGCCATCGAAAAAATATGCTCGCCAATAACCCAAGCCAGAAAGCCAGTCCGAATTAACGAATGCGCCAACTAAGCCGATCGCCACCCATGACCAAACGGCCCAAGGTAGTCGCCAATTAATTCGATTTTTTTGAACCAGTCGGTAGCCAAGCCAGATCAATAAGCTGATATATAATACAATCTCAAATACATTGGTCGGTATCCCAAGCAGAGTAAATCGAAAAAGATACAATGGCATCGCTAACACAATTATTGCGATTACCATGGCGACAATTAAGTTGTTTGTCTTATTGCTATGCACCATTTTGTTTCTTTGACCTAAAAATGATTTCTTGGGTAGCGACTAAGAGTCCGATAAAAACCCAAACATAGACGATATATATTGTTGAGAAAGTGATGTACTGCATAAGAAGACCAATAAAACCAAGTGTCAGACCCGCCAACGATGCTTTCTCGAAATTATCTTTCGACAAGATCCAGGCTCTAATACTGCGCCATAGCAGCGTCAGTATCAATAGTCCAAAACATGTTGCGCCAACAATACCTGTTTCAGCCAGGGTTTCGAGATATTGGTTATTAACTATCGGATAATACCCTTGAACCAAATGTACTTCACCATATTTTTCCAGCTCCAGTCTACCATAGGCGCCCAACCCGATACCGCGCCACTTATTCCCCTGCCACCCATCGTAGGCGATCTCGATGGCATTTTGGCGCGATACCACCGATTCACTTTCCTTTTTGCTCAAGCTCAAGTGATTATATACCTCATCGACAGCTCTTGGTTCAGCAATAGTGAAAAAGCCAAAAACCAGCATCGCTCCAAAAGCCAAAATTGACATGATAATAATGATATTATCAAGTCGGAAAAACTGACGATATTGCCAAACAATCAACAACAAACCAGCGACAGCTAAGCCAAGGAAAGCGCCACGAGAAAACGTCATAACAACACTGACAATCGCGGCCAGACAAATCGCCAGGGCTAAATATTTGCCGATTTTGTTTTTAACACCACCATAAAGAAAATAGCCTGCCGCCAAAAAGAGTGGCGCCAAAAGATAACTTGCATAATAAAGCGGTTCCGGCAAAGTGGCATGGACTCGAGGCAGGCCGAATGTCGCCTTGTCGTAACCCGGTTTAATACCAGTGATCTCCTTGGGCAACCCGGCAAGGTCACCCAATATCTGATAAAAGCCATATATCATCAGAATGCCAGTAGTAATAACCAATAAAATTAATACATTTTTTAAATCTTCCTTACTTTGGACAAATTGAGTAATTAAGAAATAACCGACAATCGCTAAGAGCCAAAACATCAAAACCATTGTCGTACGCTGCGGATCAATACTGACTGAAAAAGACCAAAGGCCAGATAAGAAAAATAAAAATGCAACCACAGTTGGTAGCGGCATGACAATTTTTTTAATCTTGCCCGATACTAAACATATCAGCCAACCAACAAGGGCTGCTACTACTGCTGTATGAATCGGCTTGACGGTCATACCGGCCACATCAACCGTCAACAAACGTTCGAAAGGCAATGCAATGATAATCCAATAAGCTCCCCAAATAGGCCTGTTCACAATAGTAGCCACCACAACAATCGCCGCTAAAACCGCTATTAAAATAATTATCCCTAGAGAATTTAAAAACTTGACTGCGACGATAATCGCCAATGCAGCAACGACTATTCCAGCAACCCAACCAATTATGTTAGTAGTTTTTCGATCCATTGTTCACCTTTAGCTACATTCTTAATTGTATCGTACTTTTGTTCCGTTAACCTTCTGCCGGACTCACTAAAACGTTTGGCGAGTTGATCATCGTTTAATACGGCCAATATCGCCTTAGCTAATTCGGCTGGATTATTTTCCGGTACCAAAAGTCCCACTTTGCCATTTGGCACATATTCTGGAATGGCTCCGCTTTGAGTTGAAACCACCGGTACTCCGCATGCCATCGCTTGCAAATTTACAGTACCAATTTGTTCTTCCCATTTTGGAGTCGTCAATGAAGGATAAATCGATACCGAAGAAACTCTAAAATAGCCTGGTAATTCTTTTTGCGGTTTGACCCCGAGTAATTTGATATTCTTCGATTGCACTGCGTAGGCTTTAACCGCTTCCTCCATCGGTCCCTGGCCAATAAAAACCAGTTGCGTCTTTTTGATTTCACAAACCTTTTTATGCGCCTCAATGATATCCAAAATTCCTTTTTCCTCCACCAAGCGTCCTACATAAAGAATGGTGGGCAGTTCCCACTTCGGCTCGCTGCCTGTTTTATGAGGGTTAAATAGACCAGTATCAACTCCCCACACCCCCCAAAGAAAATCGATGATTTTTTTGTCGGGAGTACCCACGTCACGAAGATTTCGACGCGCACCACTATTAAGAGCAAAAATAACATCAGTATTTTGTGCAAAAGATCTTAGTATTTTCTTCATTAAGGGCGCAAGTCGTCCGAAACGAGATTGCGGTGGTCTATTCTCCAACATCGGGAAAATAAATTTCGCGCCAATTTTTCTGGCGGCCTTGAGTGCAGCACGGGAAAAGACCAGTGCCTTGCGAGAAGCGTATGGTTCGGCGCCCTGAACAATATCTGGCTTTAAATTGACGATTTTCTGGTACAAGTCATGAGCTGATGAAAATTGAATTGTCTCGACAATTTTAAAATCGTCTTGGGTCATATCACCATACGGTGCCTCGAAATAAAAATGAACAATACGAAACTTAGAAAAATACTTGAGCGGTTCTTGGATGTCGCGCCGGATTGCTTGGGTTACAATCGCGAGCACTGGTTTCGACGTTTCATTAGACGTTGGGGTTTGGGTAGTTATTTATCTTTTAGTACTTCATCGTACACTTTGGCAGTTTTTTCCGCAGTCTTCTTCCAACTGAATTGCTTTGCGCGCTCGAGCGCCATTTGTGATAATTTTTCCCTTCGCTTCGGATTTTTTAAAATATCAATTAACGCCTTTGTCCAGCCAGCCTTATCGTGGGGGTTCAGCAATACTCCGGCGTCGCCTATCACCTCGGGAATTGATGATGTATTACTGGCCACCACCGGCGTGCCGCAACTCATCGCTTCAAGCGGAGGCAGGCCAAACCCTTCATATATCGACGGGAAGGCATGGATAGTAGCACCATTGTAAAGATAAGGAGCTTCTTCGTCTAATATATAGCCGGTAAAGATAACATCTTTTTGTAGCCCTAATTTTTCGACGAGTTCAAACAGGCTCTGATAATGCCAACCTTTTTTACCGGTAAT
>CAYUJF010000025.1:0-7957 GCA_964445015.1 uncultured Candidatus Saccharibacteria bacterium | reverse complement strand
CGATTTGGTAAAAATTATCGACGGACCGCTTAAAAACTTTGAAGGCAAAATTGTTGACGTCGATGCCAGTAAGGGCAAAATAAAGGTCTCGGTCAATATGTTCGGTCGTGAAACGCCCGCCAATCTTGATTCACTACAAGTTAAGAAAATATAGATAACTGATAAATAGAAATAAGGATTACTGATGGCAAAGAAGATTAAAACAATAGTTAAATTACAATCGGCTGCAGGCAAAGCGACCCCGGCGCCTCCGGTTGGTACCGCTCTTGGTCCGCAAGGCATTAACATTATGGAATTTGTTAATGCGTTCAATGAGCAGACGAAGGATATGGGCGATATCATTGTCCCTGCAGAAGTTACGATATATGAAGACCGATCGTTTACGTTCAAGCTCAAAACCCCACCGGCAGCGATTCTACTCTTAAAGGCCGCTAAGCTTGAAAAAGGTTCAGGTGTGCCAAATAGAGAAAAAGTCGGCAAGGTTACCAAGGCACAGGTTAAGGAAATTGCTGAGAAAAAAATGGTCGATCTTAATGCACGCGACATTGAACAAGCATGTAAGATTATCGAAGGAACAGCTGAATCGATGGGTATAGAGGTCGTATAACTGAAAATTAATCTCTAAAATCAAATTGCTCCGCTTTCAAGCGGAGCTGTTTGATTAGTAGAGTGAGTCCTGATTGCGAGGTCGAAAGTAAGGAGGGGAAACCTCTCTCTCCCGCAACCAGGACTCAATCCACTAAGGTCTTAATTATATACCAGATCGTGCAAGAAGTCAAGTTCTGAAGGTCGAGCTGCGCGGCTGTTCTCGTGTCGGAATCCAGTCGCTTGCAACGAAGTACGACCCGTCGATGACGAGGACGATATTGCCGTCCATGCGCATTCACCAGCCTTCCTGTCTTTGTGTCGGATTATCAAAGGACTCATGCCGGTAAGGGCACGAATCTCTTTCCGGTATGACTAGTTAACATACCATATATCAGCACAAAAATCAACCCTTAACGAAATGAGATTAGAGCCGAATGTGATAGCTGGGAAGAACTGATATTATAGAGGCAATGAACAACGATACTCCTTACTTATTAGCTCTTAATCGTCATCCTGCACTAGGTTCAAAGCGTCTTATGCAGATTAAACACACTTTTAAGCGGTGGGGTAAAGTGTGGGAAGCAAGTGAAAATAACCTTCGCCAAGCCCTGAGCGACGATATCGTTCAGGCGGTTTTGGAGGCGAGAAATAAATTTAACCCCGGTAACGAGGAACATATCGCCAAGGAAGTAGGGTTTAATGTCGTTGAATACGATGATGTCGATTATCCGGCAAAGCTTAGAGAAATTACAGATCCGCCAGTATTGCTATATGTTAAGGGATCGCTGGAATGTCTGAAGCAAACATGCGTTTCGGTGGTGGGCTCCAGAAGCGCGACCCAATATGGCTATCAGGTCACGGATACAATATTTAGACCGATTGCCAGGTATAATATCACCATCGTCTCGGGGCTGGCGCTTGGGATTGATACTGCGGCACACAAGGCTGCTGTTGAAGGTGGCGGCAAGACGGTCGGTGTCTTAGGCTGTGGATTGGACCAAATTTATCCAGCCTCTAACCGGCAACTAGCTCAAAAAATTATCGATACCGGCGGAGCATTAATTAGCGAATTTGCGCCGGGGCTACCAAGTTTTCGTTCTAATTTCCCGATACGCAATCGAATAATAGCCGCGTTATCAAATTTAACGGTGGTTATTGAAGCATTGCAGGATTCGGGAGCTCTTATAACAGCCAAGGCGGCGTTGGAGTATAATCGGGAAGTAGGAGCGGTGCCGGCCGATATTAACAGGCCACAAGGGGAAGGCCCCAATAGCCTTATCAAAATGGGGGCAATACCCATTACATCATCAGCTGATGTACTCGAAGGGCTTGGACTGGTCGCACAGGATGCCGAAGAACAGAAAGCGATTAACCTCAATTCCAAGGAGGATGCTGTCTATAAGCTACTTTCACGCGAACCTGTACATATTGACAAAATAGCCACACTAAGCCAAAGTGACATAGCGGAGATAAATTCCGTGTTAGTAATGCTGGAGTTGAAGGGACTTGTCAAGAATCTTGGCGGAAATCAGTTTATAAAAAGATAGCGTTAATGTTAAAACTTAAATGTCAAATGTCAAAGCCATATCTGAAAATGTAAAATCTGCAAAGCATTTAAGATAGCAGGATTTGGTTTTGAGATTTAACATCTAACATCTGAGATTTATTATGAAATATTTATTAATCGTCGAATCGCCGGCGAAAGCTAGAACCATTGGGCACTACTTGGGTAATGATTTTACAATTGCCGCCAGCTACGGCCATGTTCGGGATTTGCCCAAAAGTAAAATGGGAGTCGATACAGCAAATAATTATCAACCAGATTATCTGGTGCCAACAAAGGCCAAGAAGGTAATATCAAACCTGAAGTCGCTTGCCAAAGATGCCGATAAAATATATCTTGCAACGGACCCTGATAGAGAGGGAGAGGCAATCTCCTGGCATGTGGCTGAAAGCCTAAAACTCAAGCCGCAAAATTACGGCAGGGTGACGTTTAACTCAATTACCAAAGAATCGGTGACGGAAGCGGTTAAAAACCCCCGAGAAATCGACATGCACTTGGTGGATGCACAGCAAGCACGTCGAGTGATCGATAGGTTGGTTGGCTACAGCTTAAGCCCAATATTGTGGCGTAAAGTCTATAAAGGTCTTTCGGCTGGTCGTGTCCAATCAGTTGCTGTTCGTATGGTGGTGGAGCGCGAACGAGAACGACAAGCTTTCAAGGCGGTCGAATATTGGAGCATCGAAGCCGAACTAAAGAAGGATAAATCCAAATCCTTTATCGCCATGCTTGTTGAGGCAGAGGGCAAGCCGGTTGATAAACTGTTTATCAAGAATGAGAAGGAAGCTAAGGAGATCACTCAAAATCTGGAGGATGCAAAATACAAAGTTGAAGATATCGTAAGTCAGGACGGTGTGCGTAATCCTTTACCGCCCTTTACTACATCGAGCCTGCAACAAGAGGCGTCTAATAGGTTTGGCTGGAGTGCCAAACAGACAATGCGAACTGCCCAAGGACTTTACGAAAAAGGTTTAATAACATACATGAGAACAGATTCAATTTCCGTTACGCCTTCAGCTATTGCGGCGGCACGCAAGGTTATCGAATCTGAATTTGGTAAGGATTATCTCGCGTCTGGAGCGATACATTATAAGACAAAATCAAAAGGAGCTCAGGAAGCTCACGAGGCAATTCGGCCGTCGTACCCAAAAAACACGCCGGAGAAACTCAAGTTTGACGATGAGCGTGAACGCAAGCTGTACGATATTGTATGGCGCAGAATGATAGCCAGCCAAATGGCGCCTGCGAAAATCAAGTCGATCAAAGCTAAGATAAGCGCCAAAGCCAAAAAAGATTATATCTTCCTGGCCAACGGGTTAAAAACTGTATTCATGGGTTGGCGTAAAGCATATCCGTGGATGGCCGAAGGTGACAGGCTACTGCCCGATATTAAAGCAGGCGATAACCTCGACCTAATTAATTTAGATAAAAAGCAACACTTCACAGAGCCCCCGGCCCGTTATACCGAGGCATCGCTGATTAAAGCCTTGGAAGAAAAGGGGATTGGCCGTCCATCGACCTATGCACCGACCATGTCGACAATCTTAGATAGGGGGTATGTTGCTAAAGAGGGGAGATATCTTTATCCCGAAAAGGTGGGCGAGTCGGTAAATGATTTACTGGTTAAACACTTTCCCGATGTGGTTGATTATGATTTTACAGCCAAAATCGAAGAAGAATTTGATAGTATTGCCGAAAATAAGGCGGTTTGGACTAAGGTGGTTGATGAGGTATATAAGCCACTCAAAAAATCAATTGATACCGAGGAAAGTAAAATAGAGAAAGTCGATCATGACGAGGATATCGATGAGAAATGTCCGGATTGCGGCAAGGCTATGAAAATTAAACGGGGCAAATATGGCCGGTTCATAGCCTGTACCGGATTTCCTGACTGTAAATATACCAGGGCGTATTTGACCGAAAAAGAGCAGGCTCTTAAAGATGAAGCGGACAAAGTAGCTCAAAGCAAGAAGTGCCCCAAGTGCGGCGGCGAGTTAGCGGCGAGAAAGGGACGTTTCGGTTGGTTCGTCGGCTGTACCAAGTATCCAAAGTGTAAATATTTAGAAAACGTGAAGAAAAACAAGGCTGACCTTACTAAGAAATCTGATTAAGATTAATATAACGCTCTATGGGCTTGCTGCCAAAATCTATTACCAATCTTATTGACGAATTATCAAGACTGCCGGGTGTAGGTCCTAAAACTGCGGCGAGATTAGCTTTCTATTTGCTTAGCAAATCAGATATGGATAACAAAAACCTTGGCAATGCTATTTGTTCTCTTAAGGAAAATCTCAAGCAGTGTAATAGCTGCTATAATTACGCTGAAAGCGATCCGTGTAGTATATGCGATGATAGCAGTAGGGATAAAAGTATTATTACTGTGGTCGAGGAGCCTCTCGATATCGTAGCTATAGAGAAAACAGGTTATAATGGAGTCTACCACGTATTGGGCGGTGCTATTTCACCTATAAATGGAATCGGCCCCGAAGATATCAGAATAAATCAGCTTGTGGATAAGGTTACTAAAAATAAGCAAGTCAAAGAGCTGATTATTGCCACCAACCCAACACTGGAAGGAGAAGCAACGGCTATGTACATTAAACAACAACTGATCGGTGCCACTATCGTCATCACGCGTCTGGCGCGCGGGCTGCCGGTGGGCGGTGATCTGGAATATGCCGACGAAGCTACCTTGACAAGAGCTATCGAAGGGCGTAAGCAATATTAGTATGATATAAAAAACAAAAACAAATTTGGCCAATATCGGCCAAGGAGGGACAGGTGCCAGAGGAGTATTTTTGCCCGACATGCGGAGGTTCATATGGTGAGCCGGGTAATTGTAATCAATGTGGAGAAAGATTAGAAACAAATGGAGATGCCGAGCGAGATAATGGTGACGAAATTGACGAAAGATTATTACAAGAATCGCGAGGTCGAGAAATGGGGTATTAGGTGCTAAAGATCAAGTTATATAACACTCGTACAAAAAAAATCGAAGAGCTTAATCCGATTTCGGGAGACGAAATTCGGATGTATTCGTGTGGGCCGACAGTTTACGACGTGGCTCATATTGGTAATCTGCGTGCCTATGTATTTAACGACGTACTCTACAGGACTCTAAAAGCCCTGGGTTACAAGGTGAAGTGGGTGATGAATGTTACCGACATAGATGACAAGACCATTAAACGTGCAAAAGACGAGGGCAAGGAGCTGCACGAATTGACAGAATTTTATTTCAATAAATTCAAAGAAGATCTCGAAAAACTGAATATTTCAGTCGGTGAGATTCAATTCGTCAAGGCGACTGATAACTTCGATGTTATGAAGCAGATGGTCGAAGATATTGTCGAGAATGGTTATGCTTACGAGGCGGAAGATGGAATATATTTTGATGTATCAAAATTACCTGGTTATGGTGAGATGGCCGGTGTAGATATCGATACGACAACGGCGCAATCGCGTATAAACAACGATGCCTACGACAAGGAATCCGTCCAAGACTTCGCGCTTTGGAAGAAAGATGCAGATTATCCAGAGGGGCGACCCGGATGGCATATTGAATGTTCGGCGATGTCGGAAAAATATTTGGGTGTGCCTTTTGACATCCATACCGGAGGTATTGACCTGGTCTTCCCGCACCATACCAATGAAATTGCGCAAACCAAAGCGGCTAGCGGCAAGGATTTAGCTAATTTCTGGATACACAATGAGCACTTGCTGGTTGAGGGTAAGAAAATGTCAAAGTCAGAAGGCAACTTTATTACCCTCGATACCGTTATTGAAAAGGGATATAATCCACTCGCCCTCAGGCTTGAACTCATGAAGGCTCATTATCGTAGTAAATTGGATTTCAGCTGGAAATCACTTGAATCTTCACAGCAACTTCTGACTGATTGGCGACGGATTGCATCTAATTGTAACCAATCTGACGAAATCGAGAATAGAGACTTTATCGCAGCTCTTGCCGATGATTTGCAAATGCCCAGAGCCATTTCGATTGTTAGTGGTCTTGGCGAAGCAGGGTGCGGCTCGCTGGTTAAGGCAGATGAAATTCTTGGTTTAGACCTTGTCCAGAAATTGCCTGAAGATATCAAAAAAATGCTCAAGGAAATTGATCTAAACAGGCGTGATGGCGATTTTGCCAAATCAGATGAACTAAGAAAATCAGTCGAAGCCCAGGGATATATTGTTGAAAACTCGCCCGAAGGGTCCACAGCTATCAGGAAGTAAGTACTATTGACACAAACCCAATATTACTATACTATGAGGTCTTAGAAGTGGGCGCCAGTTTGGCTGGAGGGTGTTTTGGAGAGGATCCCATTTAAATATCAAACGGGACGCTATCTCATCCCTCTCTCTGGCCAAACTGGCGCCCATTTTTGTTAATATTAGCTTATGGACATTCAAGAGCGAAAACAGAAATTGTCGGTAGATCTCAAAATCGACGAGAAACGTCGTGAAGTTGCTGAAATAGAGAAAGCAATGTCACAGCCTGACTTTTGGCAGGATCGTGAGGAATCAACCAAAACGACCCAAAGGTTGTCGGAATTAAGCGGAATAATCAAGCAATTTGATACAGCGGAGTCTGAAGATGATATCGCCGCACTTGAAAAACAATCGAAGTTTAGTGGCGAATACGACGAAAGCAATGCCGTATTATCTATTCATGCTGGTGCCGGTGGTACCGAAGCGCAGGATTGGGCGCAAATGCTTATGAGAATGTACGTTAGATATGCTGAACGTAAGGGTTGGAAAACAGAAATTCTCAATATATCTTACGGAGATGAGGCGGGTATCAAATCAGCATCGCTTGAAATCACGGGTCATAACGCCTTTGGTCATCTTAAAAATGAAGCTGGTGTTCACCGCCTTGTCCGTATTTCGCCATTTGATGCCGATAAAGCAAGACACACGTCTTTCGCACTTGTAGAACTTATTCCAGAACTCGATAAAATTGAAGATATTGAAATACCAGAAAAAGACATCCGTATCGATGTCTTTCGAGCCTCTGGCCACGGCGGCCAAAGCGTTAATACCACGGATAGCGCGGTGCGCATAACCCACATTCCGACCAACATCGTCGTCAGTGTTCAAAACGAGAGGTCGCAATTGCAAAATAAGGCCAAAGCCATGAAAATTTTGCAGTCGAAACTATATCAAATAAAACAAGAAGAAAAAAAACAGGCAGAATCTCAACTTAGAGGAGAGCACCTTAGTATGAGTTGGGGCAATCAAATTCGAAACTATGTTTTACAACCGTATCAACAAGTGAAAGATTTGCGTACTGGTATCACATCGTCCAATCCCGATAAAGTTCTTGATGGTGATATTGATATATTTACTGGTGTGTAGAAGTGTAGACGTTAGAAGTTAGACGTGTGATTTTATGACTAAAATAAATAGCTTCAAAGATTTAATAATTTGGCAGCTATCGATTAAACTCTTCGAAATGGTCGTAACGGATATTGAAAAATTTCCTAATGACAGAACTTCGAGGGTGATAGGCGATCAAATATTGAGGTCATTATCATCTATAAGTGCCTTGATCGCAGAAGGTTCTGGAAGAGGTGGCAAAAAAGAGTTAACTCGGTATTTGATAATGGCGCGTGGTTCACTCACTGAGAGCCAGGACTGGATATATAAATTAACTCTGATAAGATATATAACAGAAAAGAGAAAGATAGAATACGAAGAAATATTCGAAAAACTTAGGATCAAAATAAATGCATTAATCGGGAAGTCGCGAGTGTAGGAAGCTGACACTTAACGTCTAACTCATACACTCTGATACTTCTCCAGAGGAGAATT
>CAYUJF010000024.1:0-8204 GCA_964445015.1 uncultured Candidatus Saccharibacteria bacterium | reverse complement strand
TGATGGTAATCTTTTTCCTTTTTTATCCGCTTTATTCTGGTCGTACCATTTCAAGAAAGTATTATGACAATTTAATGTGGTCTTCCAAATGGCGCACTGAACTCCGTTTAGCTCCCAAAACCCACTCTAATTAAATCGTCGCCCGAGCTTATATTGAATCCTATGCCATTTCTGGCGATGGTTCGGCGAGTAATTCCTTAGAACTGACATCGCTTTTGACAATAATTTTATCGAGTTGGATTTTGTAAATATTTGCGCGATTGAAGATTGCTTTATAACCCCATAGGCCATGGACGGAAATTGATATTAGGCTGCCACTTTCGGTATCAACTGAGTAGTCAACATCTTTACCTAATTTCTTTTTTCGTTTTGTGAAAACAGGCAGTCCGATAATATCAAATCCGTCATTATAGAGTTCCTCGGCTCTGACCAATTCATTTATTGGTAAAATACTATCTTCATCGGTAATAATCACTGCTTCCTTGCTGATCTCACGAACATCTAACCAACTTATAACATCGGGGCGAAGAGATAGTGGGTTGATTTTAACCAAGAGCGCAATCGCCTTACCGCTATCGGGATCGAAAACCACACCGCAAACAGTTGCGGCTTTCTTGCTTTGATTGAGCGCGCCAACACTTAATCCGACTAGATCGGAAAATGAGATATGCATATACTTGTAACAAGTGAGCAGGTGACAAGTGTGAGACAACCTTCTCGTGCAATATTATTTATGTCGGAACTTTTTCACCTTCCTGATAATCCACCAGACAAAAGCAACAAGAATAATACCGACAATCAGGTAGTCAAATTTTCGCCAGTAAGTTTCAATGTTTTCCCAATTCTCGCCCATTTTATAGCCAACCCACCCGAGAGCGTAGCTCCAAATTAATGAACCTAAGAATGTATATAGCAGGAATTTACCGAGTGGTACCTTGCTGATGCCGGCAGGGAAGGAGATGAACGTTCGTACGATTGGTAAAAGTCTGGAGAAGAAGGCTATCGAATGGCCATATTTCACAAACCATTTTTCACCATTGTCTAATTCTTCCTTGTCGACGAGTAGATATTTGCCGTATTTTTCCATAAAAGGTCGTCCGCCAACCTTGCCGAGCCACCATGAAAAAGCTGAGCCCAATGTGCAACCCACACCGCCGGCTACAGCCACCCAAATCAAGCTCATCCCCCCTTTGTACACAAGGAAACCGGCAAAAGGCATTATCACTTCGCTTGGCAAGGGGATGTTAGCCGACTCGATCGCCATTAATAATACTATTCCCGGATAACCCATTACCGAGATCGTATTCATTATAAAACCGCCGATAGCCGACAAAATCTCGTGCATACTAATATCCAAATATTTTAAACGTCATATAGACAATTACACCGTTGAGTACGCATCCGACCAGTGCCTGTAAAATGGTATGGTTCTTTTTGTAAACCCGAGCCCACATTACAAGCGGAATTAGTAGAAACAAATACCAGAGTGCGCCATCACTAATGACATTGGCGGCCACTGCCACAATAGTTATGACGGTGGTGTGAACACTGATCTTCCAGAACAGAGTAATTATTAATGTCAGGGTGAGTACGAGTATCAGCGCCATCATAAAAACAAGTACCTCCTGGTCAACTCCAAACTTGTAGAAAATCATCAAGTTGATGATCATACAAAAAGCAGCCACCAAAAATGGTCCGATGCGATCTTGCCTTCTCTCGAGCCATGCGTTTTTTATCCAACCGAATCGTGCTGCAATAATGGTGTAAGTGATCGGGATAAGGCCAATTAGGAAAGCTGTAATCAACAGTCTAATTAGTCCGGTTCGAAAATCGGGGGCAAAATATATGACTAAAATTGCCATAAAAATGCCAATTACAAAAATAGGCTGGAAAACCAGAGAAATAAGACGGGCAAACCACAGTGCTATTTTCTTGCTGTTCATGCTAAGTGAATTTTTTTGGCAATACTCATAATTGGATCGTAAACATATCGAGTCAAAGGAGCTTTAAAGGCATTTACCAAGAAGGCGAAGGCGGTACCTACTATGATTCCAGCGACAATATCGAGCGGAAAATGGACGCCTACCATAATTCGAGAAAGAACTATTATTGTACCAATAATTGTAAAAGTCCATCCAAGTTTTTTGAGGCCCAGCAGCCATGCGGTGACGGCAAGAGCGGCAAGCAATGTGGCGTGGTCAGAGGGAAAAGAATAGTCGGGTCGGTGAAAAACCAACTCCCTGACATTTAGTCCGCCAGCCAAATACGGCCTCGGCCGAGCCCATACAAAATGGGCAAATAATTTATTGAAAATAGGCCATGCCAACACCGCAGTTAGAACCATCTGTAACGTAGCGCGCTTCAGATATTTCGAATAAAACCAGCACCCCAACAAGATAATGGGAATGGTGTAGATGGTATAAACAGCTAAAAATGCGACCAATTTGTCGAACCATGCAAAATGACCGGTGGCACTATTAAACCACAGGAGGACCTTACCGTCCCAGTTGTCTATACTGCTTAATATCATTTCATTTTCACAATACCAATTTGCGGCGTATAATGGAAGCATAATGAAAAGCGACACTCAAACCAAAAAAGATGACATCGTAAAGCAGAAAAAAGACGATATACAACCGGTTAGCAGGGCGCAAATTCAACGTCGCAAATTAAAACTTACACCATTGGGCAATAAGATTATCGATTTTCTAGAATACTGCGTGGTGGACAGGGGTCATTCGGAACTCACCAGAAGCAATTATTTGCATTACTTGTATCGATTTCATCGTTTTGCAGTGGCTCGGGGAATTGTCTCCCCCGCTCAGATTTCGGCCGGACTGGCCCATAAATGGCGTGTCCATTTGGCAACCAATAAAATCGGCGGAAAATCTCTTGGTAAAAAAACAGTTAATTATCATGCCATTGCGCTGCGTTCTTTCCTGAAGTATTTAGCAAAAAACGATATCAATTCTTTGGCGCCCGATAAAATCGAACTGGCGCAGCAAAAAGAACGCAACATCCATTTTCTGGAACCCAAGGAAGTTCAGGAACTTCTGAATGTTTATGGTGAAGATGATATTGCCAGCATCCGCAACCGCGCGATTTTGGAAACTCTTTACTCGACTGGCATGCGTGTCTCCGAATTGGCCGGACTCAAACGCGACGAGGTAAATCTTAAGCGCGGCGAGTTTGGTGTTGGTGGCAAAGGTGGTAAGAGACGCGTGGTTTTTTTATCGGGCGATGCGACGGCATGGCTTGGTAAATATTTAAGCCGGCGCAAAGACAAATCAAAGTGGTTGCTAATCGGTGAAGATCACTCAGGTAGATTCAAGATTCAGGATTCAGGAATTAAGAATGATCAATCTGATACAGATGTGGAAACCAAGAAGCACAAACACAAAGATAAGCATTTAACGCCAAGGCAAATTGAAAGGATAGTTAAAAAAGCATCCAAAAAAGCCGGAATTGTCAAAAAAGTATCGCCACACACTCTTCGCCATTCTTTTGCCACCGACCTTTTAACCAATGGCGCCGATATTCGTTCGGTGCAAAGTATGCTGGGTCACGCCAGCATTACCACCACCCAAGTTTATACGCATGTAACAAACCAGCGTCTCCGTGAGATCCACAAAAAATATCACGATACAAAGTAATCTGTAATTTCTGATTATAAGAACTTATGTATGCCTGAAGAACATTACGTCGCCGTCGTGAACGATGTAGTCCTTGCCCTCGAGACGCATTTTGCCGGCGGCACCGGAGCCGCTCCAGCCATTATGTCCAACAAAATCGTCATAGGTCACAACTTCGGCGCGAATGAAGTTTTTCTGAAAATCGGTGTGGATGACTCCCGCGGCCTCCGGTGCCGCCGCTCCTTCTCTGACTGTCCATGCCCGAGCCTCCATTTCGCCGGCGGTAAAAAATGTTATCAGTTTCAAAATGGTATAGGCTTCTCTGGCTAATCGTCTAAGCCCAGATTCTTTAAGGCCCATCATTTCCAAATAATCGTTTTGCTCCTCGGGGGACATATCGACAAGTTCCGCCTCTGCCTTGGCGCAAATGGGGATGACCTTTGTATTATGAGGCAACGCCGATGCTAAGTCCGTCTCACGGGCAATATCGTCGGGATGTTCGCCGGCCTTGCCCTCATCGACATTGAGCACAGCAAGAATTGGTTTGTCGGTTAATAACTGAAGCTCTCGTTTGACGATTTTACGTTCATCCTTGGTGAGTTCGACTGTTTGTGCCAATTTGCCCTCGTTTAGTACCGGCTCGATTTTTTGTATCACATCTTGAAGTTCGCGCGCCGCTTCGCCTTCCTTACCAGCTTTTTTAACTTCGCCCGAAAGACGGCTTTTTTTGGCTGAAATCATTTGCAGGTCGGCTAAAGCCAGTTCAGCTAAAATTGTTTCGGCATCGCGCTTTGGGTCTATCGACCCTTCGACATGAATGGTGTCGCCACTGCGAAAATCACGCAACACCAGGCAAATAGCATCAACTTCACGAATGTGGGAGAGAAACTGGTTTCCTAAACCCTCTCCTTTATGAGCACCCCTAATAAGGCCGGCGATGTCGACAAATTTTATTGAAGTGGGGATGGTTTTGGCAGAGTGCTCGATTTCGGCCAATCTGTCCAATCGCTCATCTGGTATGGTGACGATTCCCACATTGGGCTCGATGGTGGTAAATGGAAAATTGCGCGCCTCCGCCTGGGCGTTTTTGACCAGTGCATTGAAAAGCGTGCTTTTTCCAACGTTAGGTAAACCCACGATACCAATACTTAGTGACATATAATAAATCCTCAAAATTATCGAAACCAAGCAAGGGCAGTGCAGTCCCTCAAAGCGCGCACTGAAAGTACACTACGTAGTAGGTTATTCAGTAAGCGCGACGTGGGACCAACGTTAGGTAAACCCACGATACCGATTGATAAAGACATAGGGCGTAATATTTAATTAGTATTTTCTATCCAATCAATTGTTGCATTGATACGATTATCGGAAAACCTGCCAGGTTCTTGAATAAGTAGCTTTAACCATCCAATCCACTTTTTGATATCTCGCGTAAATAGATCAGGGTAGACAGCATATTGTTCACCTTGTTTTATAAAGGCCGGCTTCGTATTTCCTTCGAGTAACTCGCTAACTCCGTCAATCCCTTCGTATTTTCTTTCTCCAAAATCGATTGCAATAACAGGACAATCTGGCATTGCCATATGCGCAAGTTTGTTTCTGTAGGATTTCCAAATTTTGTTATAAAGAATGCGCTGTTCGGTTTGTGAAAGTTCTTTCCCGCCAGGGAATAATGGAAATTCTAAATCTAACGCGAATCGGATGAAGCACTCGCATTCTGATATTTTCGGTGAATTAGCAAATGGAGGCATGGCACCCTTAGCTCCCTGGCAATTTTTAATCCCATTTTTTATTCTTTCGATCTCCTCCTGCGACCAAATTTCTGCATCATCGTGGAGTAAATAGTATATTTTTGATAAAAAGTTTAATATCGAAAACAAACTGTGTATTATCATAAAATTTCCTCCACCTATTCCGAGTCTTCCAATTTCATCTTGGCGCCCAGCGCATTTTGCCCATGTGAAAAGACGGGCATCGTTCACCATCCAGGTTCTTGTATCGATGAGATCGATTAGTTTATTTCGTTTCGAATTGATGGCCATTATTTTTTCATCCAACGAGCGTCGTTATATGCGATCTATCTTTGATTCGTAATTATTCTAATTCTCCTGTAAATATACCTGTAGAACGCTATATTTGCAATGAATTGTTGTTACCCAGGGAATAAAATGACCGATGTCTTGACTTAAGGTTAAGATATGGTACAATGATTTTAGCAAATAAATTGTACCTGTAAAAAAAAGGTTGGTCCCCTTTATAGCAGATTGTCCGCAAGCGAAAACTTGCGTCCAGTATTGGCGTAGGATCTCAAAAAGACCATACGCCAAGTGCGTATTCCCGAAAGGGCAATCCGCCTACGCCAATACTGGGAGCGAGTTTTTTTCGTGTTATCGCCTGCTTTACAGTAAAGTAGCAACATAATACGAAAGGAAGCCGATGATCTACATTTGTAGACCGTGGGTGACTCTCCGGAATGGAAGGCGAATATTTGCCAGAACTTATGGCAAGAAAGCTTTCTGCTTTTGGACTTCTCGCCTAAGGAAAGAGCCGACCGTGAAGGTCGACCCTGTCCTGTTCGATGAGGTGATGTAGCAATCCCTCTAGATTGCCGCGTTCGAGAAATCGTACGCGGCTTTCTTTATTTAATGATACCACACATTGTCAAGTGTTCTATAATACCCGCTTGTGCGACTTCTTTAAAAAACTTGATTACAATCTAATCTTATATAAATAATACTTGTCTTGAAGCATAGTGTAATAAATACAGTATACCTCGCGTGCCCGAGAACGGGCCGCGCCCCCGAGGTGGGGGCGCGAGGCAAAAGGAAAGTGAGACAGGAGTCGTCTAGGCGGCGAGACAGGCAACGTAACGGAGCAGCGCAATCTGGTGGCCATCGGCATCAGTTACGACCATGTCGCTACTCGGGTGTCTGTCGGGGTCGATCCTGACAGTGGTCTTGACGATGTAGGTTCCCGCCGGCAAACCTTCGGAGAGACCGGGCTCGAGCCATCGCTCTACGTCGATGGTCACACTTTGCACGGTCCGTTCCTCGGAGGCGCACGCATCGATGATCGCTTGTCGACACTGCGACAACAGTATCTCGAAACGACATCTACGGCAGTAGCCTTGCTGGTTCTTCTCCGATGAGCCGATACATTCGCACTCTACGCTGAACGTGACTGGGGGCAGCCAACGACTCTCGGACATGCTCACACCTCCCTCGGGTGATTGCTGCCATAATAATATCACAGACTGTTGCAATTGCACTACATTTTTGATAATATTTCCCTGTCGATAAAAATGTCTTTTCCCGACATTTCAGTCGGGATCTGGGCTTGGGACTATATTTCAAGCCATTTCAGAGCCAAAGAGACAAAACAAAATGCCTAATTTAGGCTACTATAGAGGTATAAAATAATATGAAAGATTACGAAGTCACATACCTTGTCCAAAACGAGGATGTATACAAGAACAAGCCGGTCGAAAACGCCATTGAAAAAATCGGCGGTAAAGTTGTCTCCAGTAAACCATGGGGACAAAAAAATCTGGCTTACCCAATCAAGAAGCTCAACACAGCGTTTATCGTCACAGATGTCTTTTCTGTGGAACCATCGAGCGTTATGAAATTGGAGCGTCAACTCCACCTTAACCCTGCTATTATGCGTTTTCTGATTGTTAAAGATGTTCAGGAAGTGCCTAATCTGGGTGAGGAAATTGACACCAGGACAAGACCCGAGGGCAGACCGGAATATCACACTACCAGAGAGCCGAAGGTGATTGTATCAGCCCCTCAAAAACCAGTCGAAGTTAAACCAACTGAGAAACCTGCTCCCGTGAAACCCAAGAAGATAGTAAAGCCTTCCGAAGAAGAAGTATCAAAAGAACTTGATAAGATTATCGAACCGAAAGCTGAAGAGACTCCAAAGAAAGCGGAAAAACTGGTCAAAAAGTCACCCGCCAAGAAAGCGCCGGTATCTTCCACTGCTCCTACCGACGAAGAACGCTTAAAGCAACTTGAAAGCAAACTTCAAGACCTTTTAAAGGAGTAAAATGTATAGCTTGAATAGGGCGATGATAATTGGGAATGTGACGCGCGACCCAGAAATGAAATACACTCCCAATGGACAAGCAGTTTGCCGATTGGGTGTTGCTACCAACAGACGCTGGACGTCGCAGTCCGGTGAGACTCAGGAAAAAGTTGAGTTTCACGATATCACCCTCTGGAGAAAGTTAGCAGAAATCACAAGCCAGTTTGTTAAAAAAGGTCAAAAAATCTACGTTGAAGGCCACTTGGAAACCAGAAACTGGGAAGCGCCCGACGGCACCAAACGCCAGAAAACGGAAATAGTGGCTGATAACATAATCATGCTTTCGCCCAAGGGGGAATACTCAGCCTCGCCTTCTGCGCCGTCACCGGCATCGGCAGACTCAGGTATCGACAACCAGCCTCAAGAAGACATTGACCAAACAAAAGAATATAAATCAGACAAAAACAAAACATCGAAAACCAAAAAAGATGATGATAAAGCATCATCCGACGAAATCAACTTAGACGAAATACCATTTTAAGG
>CAYUJF010000023.1:0-8462 GCA_964445015.1 uncultured Candidatus Saccharibacteria bacterium | reverse complement strand
TTCTCAGCCACCTGTTCGCCAAATTGTCCTCGGAGTTGGTTGTTCGAAAGCAAATTTCTGAGTTGATCGGTGCTACCTTTGAGTTCGCCGGTAATTTGCTTGTATGTCTCGAGCTCATTTTTAAGTGCTACGAACGAACGAACTCTGTCATTATCACTTTGACTAATACGTTCTTCGTTGAGCTTAATATCCTTGCGTATTTCGTTAACTAAATCAGTAATAGCTGATTTCTTCCCTTCAAGATCAACGCGAATCTCCGATTTTTGAGATTCGAGTTGCTGTTTCGCCAAGGCAAGAAAGGCATCGGTGTTACGTTTAATTATCTCTTCGTCACGACGAGTGTGGTTGTCGGTTTGGCGAGAACGCAGGAAAACCGCAATGGCAACTCCAATAGCCAATCCAGCAATACAACTGATAACGACCAATAGAATATTCATGGTTATTAAATCCTATCACAAAATAACAGGGCAAGCGAGGGCTTAACGAATGTTTGAGCCTATGCAAAAAACATTCTATTGAGTCATCGATTCTGTTTTCCCATTCTTCTCTACCACTATCGTGCAGCTTGATAGTACCGCTGCTATTGCACCGACTGCCGCCAAAATCGGGGCGAGCGCCGCACCAACTACCCCCATAGTTAATGTAAAACGGGCCACTTCTACGCCGTTGGGCTTCTTGATAATGATTCTTCGCGCGTTGCCTTCTTTTATTATCTCCTTGACCTTGCCTACAACTTCGTCTCCCTTGATGTTGAAGGTTGTCTTCTTACTCTGTTCGTTTGTCATATTGCTCCTTTTGTTTATTATACTTAAATCGTAGCAATATTAATTCCAAATTAAATAGCCCCGAGGATCACTCGGGGCTATTTTCTTCAAAATGCTATTCTTTTTCTTTCTCTTTCTTCTTGCACTTGCAGCAATGAATACACTTGTCCTTGTCGCACTCACAAACATTCTCGGGTTTGTCGAGTGGCATGCCACACTCACACTTTTTAACCTCTTCGGCCATTTTCGCTCCTTTCTTTTTTTTGGGTGGATGGTACCCAGCCCGTCTTACGCATTGTGCCGTAGACGTAAGCATCCGCTCTCTCACCTTTGAGGCCTTTCTTTTTTGCTTCGGCCTTCAACTGCTTCTCGAGTTCTTTGGGCATTCCCCTCCTTTTGCTTTCAGTATACCACACTTGTTCTCACTGCCTGTTAAAGTTACGCGCCTTTGTACTTAAACGGACATATGTCTTTGTAGGCACACCAGCGGCACTGGTTGACTCCTGGTGTTGCAACGAAATCTCTTCGGTTGATACCTTCTGCTGCTTTGAGAATCTTTTTTTTAATTTTTTCTGCTTCTTTGTCGGTGAAGCAATATTCAGATACTATTCCGGACTCGACGAAATGCAGTGCAACCCTAGGTCTGCGACCATCCGCTCCCTCTCCAGCGAGGGCGTATATTTGCATTTGGGTTGATTTTTTAACTCGTTCTATCCCCTTTTTCATTTCTTTAACATCGGAAGTTTTAAAATCAATAATCATCTTATCGCTATCGGCAGACATCACAGTATCAAACCGGCCCCTGATTTTGGCTCCCTCGAGTTCGAACTCAAACGGTTCTTCGACAGCCAGAACTCTGTTGGCTGATTTTTCCTGATTATTGTAAAAGTCGATTAATGCTGATATTCCAACCTGCTTTTTGCGTGCTTCGTGCTCATGAGTGCTAAAACCGTCGGCCTTCCAGGACTCTTGATAGATTTTAAGTAATTCATCGAGAGTGATAGTTTTACCTTGGAGTTTGGAGGAAAAATATGAGCCAATGGCATTATGAATTACTACACCGTATATTACCTGCCAGTTGGTAATAATCGGCACTTTTAATACATGGACATATTCAAATTTCTTCGGGCATGTCAGGTAATCATCAATCTGATGCGGATTGAGGTGAGTAAACTTTTTTATTACAGACATGCGATTTTGTATTGGAGCTTGTAGGTTACTGTCGAATAAAGATAGTTTTTCGACAATCGATTTTTCGGAGCCGGTGACCTTATCTTTTATCTGTGCGCCGAGAGCCTCAATCACAAAACGAGATATTTTTTTATTACGTATATTGTTGTCGTACTTTCTAGCGCAACTTAAATGAAGTCTCCTTTTAGCGCGTGTTAATGCAACGTAGAACAAGCGCCTCTCTTCTTGCAAATGAATGTCTTTACCAGTTGCCTTGGATAGTTTTTCTGGCACGGGCAATACTTCCTGCCGGTGACGTGCGGGAAAACGATCGTCTGACAAGGATGGCAAAAAGACAATCGGCCATTCGAGGCCTTTGGCACTATGGATTGTCGAAAGAACCACAGCGTTAATATCGGTGTCCGCCTGCATTAATGAAGGGTTTTCACCAGCTTCCATAAGTAGTTTTAGATTATCGTTGAAACTGATAATATTCGGGTTATCCGAAGCTCTAATAAAATTCTTTATCTTTTCATAGAAAGCCGCAATATTTTCTAGCTCAACTTGAGCGTTGATGTCGTTTTCAGCTCTGGAAAGTGTCTCTTTCAAGACGCCAGATTCGTCAAGCCATTTGTAAATTACTTCTCCGACATTATGGTCTCGTGCGAATTCGGTGTAGGTTCTAATATCGTCAACGAGGTGGTTAATGCCTTCCGCGTTGTCACCTGCTCTCTGTAGTAGCTCACCGTTATCATTTATTGTTTCGAGAGCATTTCTGAAACTAATATTTTTATACCTTATAAAACTAATGATGGCCGTCATCGCACCTGTATCCACTTTATAAACATCAGAAGTGGCAAGGTAGTAGAGACTTACATGGTCATCATAATTACTGAGCGTGCGAACAAAGCTGATTAGAAGCTTAATAATAGGCTCGTCATATAGGCCGCTCGAACTTGGTGATATAAAAGGAATGCGGGCAACTCGAAGCTGTCTAATTATTGAGTCGAGCTGATTGTTTGTTCTTGTTAAAATGGCAATATCACCATATTTATCTCCTTCTTCGACATAGGAGATGATTTGTTCAACAATTGATTTGGACTCAAAGTAATCGTCGTCATACATCCTAAATTCTGGCTCCGAGCCTCGACCCGTACCGATCAACTTTTTGTCGATTTGAGCAGCGATTTCGAGTCGTTCTGGGTTGTTGTTGATGATCAAGTCATAGGCTTTATCAAGGATTGGCTGGACGCTTCGATAATTCTGGTTTAAAACGATAGTTTTACTCTCCGGCCAATTCTTTCGAAAATCCATAATATTTTGGACTGCCGCACCACGAAACTGATAGATGGATTGATCGTCATCGCCAACTGCAAATATATTATGCTGGCTTTCCTTCTGACCGAAGAGCAGTTTGAGTAGTGTGTTCTGAGCAATATTCGTATCTTGGAATTCATCAACTAAGCAATACTTAAACTGTTTCTGATATTTGGAAAGAAGCTCAGGGTGATTACAAAATAGTTCTGTGACTAACATTATCTGGTCGCCAAAATCAATACTGTCAGCCGACCGCAGCCAGTCTTGGTAATTTTCGTAGAGTTTCGCAAGCTCTAGATATTTGAGGGACTTAGAAACCTCTTCCTTTTCTTTCGCGCTGACAGAATATTCTTGAGCAAAACGAGAATAAGTCTTCGGCGAAATTAGATCATCCTTTAGACGACTGAAGTGTTCGATGACAGCCGGAATGTGCTTATACGGGTCGCTTAATGGGCGAAGCTCGTCGAGATCGAGAGCAAATATTCGCTCTCTGAGAAAAACTGCTTCCTCGGGCTGGGTTAGAACTTTAAAGTTTGGGGTAAGCCCAGCAGACAATGAATTATCGCGCAAGATACGGTCGCAAAATGCATGAAAGGTCGAGATCCACGTATCGACATAACCATATGGCACCAATTTATCAACACGCTCCTCCATCTCACCGGCGGCTTTGTCGGTAAAGGTCAAGGCAAGAATATTTGATGGGGCAACTTTCTTTTCTGTTATTAACCAAGCAATCCGTCTTGTAATGACGGTTGTTTTGCCGGTGCCTGCGCCGGCTATAACCAATAAGGGCCCTTTATTATGTTTTACTGCCGAGACCTGATGTTGATTAAGGCCTTTGAGTAAATCCTTCATATGGCAATGGTACGGTTTAAAGAGCTCGGAGTCAAACTACTGCGGCTGCATATATGGGGAGAGAATCGCAAAAGAGCAGAAGTAATCATCACCGACTGGTGCATGGCCAACAACTACACCGATATAGTTATGTTTTAGACCGCCAAATGCCTGGTCGAGTAAAGCCGCTCTGTGGCTTGGTGATTTCTTCCATTCTTCAACAATGTCTTCAAGGGAAAATGTGTAAACGGCGACTTCGTTAAACAAAGTCGGAAAAGTCAGGTACTTTCCGGTGTGTGAAGTATCGCAATAATTTATCTTTTGTGAGTATTGTAACCTTTCTTTGGCTTTGTACTGGATCCATGGAGAGACAGATAGTTGATTCAGACCATTATCGGCGCGGAATTTGTTTATCGCCTTAATAACATATTGCTCATCACTACTGGGTGTCGATAGCTGGCTATCAAAATCAACGCTCCCGGGACTGCTGTTATTGTCGTCGGCTTGACTGCCGGTGTCTTGGCTGCCACTGCCTGTCTGGGCACCGCTCATATAATTTTGACCATTGTCGGTGCCGGTATTTGCGTCGCCTTTATTAAAAAGATCTCCCGAACCGGTGAAAAGACCGATAATAAGCGGAATTGCTTGTAGGACCGTTCCTAGCCATGTAGCAGTTGGAAACAGTGCGGCAGCAATTGCACTAAGAACGCTAATGATAGCTATCATTTATTCAGTTTGACCCATGGCCATCGCTTGAGGCGCAGCCGCTGCGGGCGGAGCGATATCTGCCTGAGGTGTTACGGGCGGCGGTGGCATTACTGGGGTGAGATTATTGACAGTATTTTCTGGTGACTGTGTTGGCACTGGTGCAGGAGATGAAGCGGGAGTCTGGGGCGCAGGGATGGCCGGTGCTGCGGAGACCGATGGTGTTAATCTTGCTGGTGGCGTTGCAGCAGCACTGGGCTGACTCGCCTCGGGATTGAAGGTGAATTTACCGTCGGACGATATATCAACTCTTACACTGCTGCCGCTAGTAATCTTTTTCTCGATAATCATTGTTGAAAGCGGGTTTTCGATCAATTTTTGCATTATTCGCCTCAGTGGTCTGGCTCCAAAAACTGGGTCGAAACCAAGCTTGGCTAACCGTTCTTTGGCGGGATCGCTAATGGCTATGGTAATCTTTTGTTCTTTGAGAAGTTCCATTGTGTCTTTAATCATGACGTCAACAATCCCTTTCATGTCCTGTGGTGATAGCGCTCGGAACGAAACAATGTCATCGAATCGGTTGATAAACTCGGGTCTGAATGTTTTTTGAAGCTCACCCAGAAGTACTTTACTTAAATTCGGATCGTTAACATTTGTTTTCTGTATCAGCTCAGTGCCAATATTGGAGGTGCAGATAATGATTGTATTCTTGAAATCAATTGTACGACCTTTGTTGTCAGTTAAGCGACCGTCATCCAGTATCTGGAGGAAGATATTAAACACTTCTTTATGAGCTTTCTCAATTTCGTCAAATAAAATCACAGAGTATGGTTTTTTGCGTACAGCTTCGGTTAACTGACCACCTTCCTCGTATCCGACATAACCCGGAGGTGCACCGATCATTCTGGCGGTTGCATTTTTTTCCATATACTCCGACATGTCAATACGAATCATTTTATCATCAGCACCAAACATGACCTCAGCTAAAGTCTTGGCTAGCTGCGTCTTTCCCACGCCTGTTGGACCCATGAATATAAACGACCCAACGGGTCTTTTGGGATTCTTAAGTCCGGCTCTGTTACGGCGGATGGCTTCGGCGACGGCCTTAACGGCCGGTTCTTGGTCGATAAGTTTTTTGTGGATTAAGTCTTCAAGTTTTGTAAGAATATTGGTTTCGTCTTGTGTCAGGCTGGCAATGGGCACTCCCGACCACTCTGAAATTACCTCTTTGACGGTTTCAACCGTCACTTCGCGTGGAGTAGTATTTTTTAAAGTAATGCGCGAACAGCTTTCATCTATTACATCGATTGCTTTATCGGGTAAGAAGCGATCACTGATATAGCGCTGTGATAATACTACCGCAGCCTCGATTGCTTCCGGTCGAATCTGCGCCTTGTGGTAACTCTCGTATTTTGGCTTAATAGCCTCGAGCATCTTTATAGCATCTTCATTACTTGGTTCGGGCACTAATACTTTCTGAAATCTACGCTCGAATGCTGCGTCTTTTTCGATATACTGGCGATATTCTTTAACGGTAGTGGCCCCGATAGCCTGCAGCTCACCTCTAGCCAAAGAAGGTTTTAAAATATTTGACGCATCGAGCGACCCCTCGCCGCCTCCAGCGCCAATAATGGTGTGGAATTCATCGATAAACAATATAATCTGCCCAGCGGCGGCCTTGATTTCTTTAATCAGCTTGTTAAGTCTTTCTTCGAATTCACCTCTGTGTTTGGCTCCGGCAACCAATAAACTCAAATCAAGGATTAATATTTTCTTATCTTTAAGTGGTTCTGGGGCATTCCCAGAGACTATCTTTTGTGCCAGGCCTTCGGCAATTGCAGTCTTGCCCACACCTGCTTCTCCAACGAGGACGGGATTATTTTTTGTTCTGCGTATGAGAATTTCCATTACCCTGGTAATTTCTGTGTCCCGCGCGACCACAGGGTCTAGCTTGCCTGCTTTGGCTTTTTCGGTTAAATCGGTGGTGTATATTTTGATGACCGATTGTTTTTTCTGCTCCTCGTCTGTTTTGGCATCGTTAGCAACTTTTTCCGGGCTTGTGGCCGCAGTGCCTGTTTTTTGTTGAGCTTCTTGTAGCTTTTTTGCGCCAACTCCGTTTCCCGTTAATGCTTCAGCGGCAGGTCTCTTGGGATCCGCAAAAAATGCTGCCAGCATATGGAAAGGATAGACGAAATCCGACTTATTTTCTTCAGCGAAGCGAGTCGCATTTTCGAACAGTTTGATGGTGTGTCTCGAGAACTCGGGCTGACCGTGGAAATCTCCTGGTTCTAGGGCTTTAAAGATTTGTTCTTGGATTTTCTTACTGTCAGCGCCAGTCGCATTTATTAATTTGACAAAAGACTGCGAGTCCAGTGCAGACAGAAGGATGTGTTCTGGTTCTATATACGGGGAATTAAACTGCGCTGCTTTTTCAGGCGCACTCTTAATACCGTCGAGCGTTTCCGGCGCGAACTTTGCGAGCATGTCTTGATCAGGCGTTCTTCCAAATAACAAATCCCCTCCTTCTGAGAATTATATCATAATATGGATACGCATTATTAATAATCCGATTAATTTTTAACCGACCAACCACCCCATTCTACAGCGGTATATCCATTTCTCTGTAACTTATTAATGTTTGGTTGCGCGATGTCCATTTTGCTTTGAAGCGGTATGAAGAAGTAGCGAACTCGCCACAAAGTCTCTGGCTTGGGTGAAATGTTGAGTGGCTCTATTGCGTCGATCTCATCCCGATTAACCCACCCAACAAAATAATATTCTGATTCGTCCAGTTTCTCAGTCCAATAATTGCTAAACTCCTTGGCCTCTTTAGTGTTTAGCTGAGACTTTTTAGCAATTACAAACAAGTCACGCCAGAGATGTTTACCGTCAGCTATCCAACCCGTCTTAGGGATTTTCGGTGTTGGTGTGAGGGCCTCATAGAAAAGATGGCTGTATCGTTGGTTTCCGAGAAATATATTTCCTTGCTTGTTGGCTATCACGCTCCATCCATTAATAGAATCATAAGCGGGAATTGTGATTGTCCGAATACCTATCTCTGGCCCGATTTTTACATTAATAGCTGTCTCTTTGGTTGGGTATAAATAGATAGCCGGCTTGCATTCTGGCGTGAAGCCGCACCAGGGGTCCTCGCCGACAGATGAGTGAGTCTCCACTGTCGCGTTACAAACATTAATAGTAGGGTCGTTATTTGTACCGGTACTGGGTGCACAATCAGGATTGGTGATGGTGTTGTGAGCGTCGGCCGCCACATAGGTTACGTTATTGCCGTTTAGATTAAATGAAATACTCGTTGTTGAAGCGCCCTTGTTAACTTTAAGACCACTGGCATTCTTAAATGCTTCGATCTGTCGTAGTTTGGCCAGAATTGCGGCGTTTGCTTCCGGTGGTGACCCGTCATGTACCGCAACGTCACCAGCCAGTAACTGTAGATATTGCTTGCTCTTATCGAGTCCGACTGCGTCAAGAACTGCACCGTTTGTAATG
Source organism: uncultured Candidatus Saccharibacteria bacterium (assembly GCA_964445015.1). Classification (GTDB taxonomy): domain Bacteria; phylum Patescibacteriota; class UBA1384; order UBA1384; family UBA1384; genus CAYUJF01. The sequence goes on along the minus strand of CAYUJF010000023.1, from coordinate 165 downwards.
GCATTGGGCGGTGCTTTGCTGGTTGAGGTTTTGGATGCCGAAGTGGATCCAGAATTTTCACCTAAGTTAATAGTTTCCGGTTTAAACTCACCCAGTACTGAGGTCAGATTATTTTGACAGAGCTCCAAAATCTCCTTAAGAGACATTTTCCCGTTATAATCTTTT
>CAYUJF010000022.1:0-8654 GCA_964445015.1 uncultured Candidatus Saccharibacteria bacterium | reverse complement strand
CTCGGCGTGTTTTAATAAATAGAACAATGAATTCTACAATCCCGCCGGCGACAAGTCCGATAATGAGCGCTAACGCATCTTTATACAACAAAACCAAAACAATTGTTACCACCGATTGAACTATTTGACGGGCAATGGTAGCAATACTGGTATATTTAAATTCGAGATGTTTTGCGAGGTGCTGCGAAAATAATTGCGTAATTCCACCGATAAGAAAATAGATACCGATGATACGCGTGAACAGTGCTAACTGGTCGGAATGGTAATAATGGCCAATTGTCGAAGCGCTGAAATAAAGAAATAGTGCAATTATCACCGTGCTGATAATGCTAACGCCGACAAAGGCGTTATAATGATATTTTTCGCGATCGGTCGATTTTTGATACCATGTGTCAAAGCCAAATGAAACCACAACGAGGAGAGTCATCAATATCGTTGAGGCAATACCGTAAAGACCAATGTCGGCTTTAGAGAGCACGCGGGCGGCAATTAAGAGGGAGACCACATTCAAAACTCGGCTGATGATGTTAGCCAGAGTTACATAAAAAACACTTTTAATGGCACGATGCTTAAGAGAAGGCATATAAATCCGAATTGTTCTATAATTGCACGCTAAACCGTCTGCTGACGGGCACCCGAAAATCACGAAATCGTCACTCGAAAATGTCATCCCGTACAGAATTTACAGATATCTGGTACGGGATCTCATGCTTTTGATTAAGATTCCGTACCATGAGCGCTTCGCTTCCTGTACGGAATGACCATTGTTGACTATTGTATTTTTGCATAACAGGTTTGATTAAGCAATGTTTTCTGATAAATTAAAAGCACATGAAAAAGAAGATTTTATCAATTGTCGGAGCGAGGCCGCAATTTGTTAAAGCGGCGGGGTTGTCAAAAAATCTGCGGCATCGATTTAGGGAAATTCTGGTTCATACCGGCCAGCACTATGACTATGAAATGTCACAGGCATTTTTTGATGGGCTCAACATTCCAAAACCTGATTACAACCTTAATGTCGGATCGTCGAGTCACGCTGAACAAACCGCCAAAATCATGACCGGCTTAGAAAGTATCGTCATAAAAGAGAAGCCTGATGCTATTCTTGTCTATGGCGATACTAACTCAACCTTGGCCGGCGCGCTTGTTGCTTCCAAACTTGGTATCCCACTTGTTCATGTTGAGGCGGGACTTAGAAGTTTTGACAAATCCATGCCAGAAGAAGTAAATCGAGTTGTTACGGACCATATAGCGAGCATTAGTCTCTGTCCAAATGAAACTTCTTTAACCAATTTGGAGAAAGAGGGTGTGAAAAAAGATGTCTATGTTGTTGGTAATTTGATGCAAGAAGTTCTCATGAATTATCTCGATGCGGCGAAGAAACTGCAGACATCATTATTCACTAAATATGACATCAAACGAGGAGAATATATATTCGCAACCATTCACCGCCAGAGTAATACCGATAAAAAGGTGATGCTCGCTAACATTATTGAGTCGTTAATTTGTGTCAATGAAAAAATAATATGGCCATTGCATCCGCGAACAGAAAAACAACTTCGAAAATTTGGCCTCATGACTCGTGTTAAAACAGCCGCAAACATTATTATTCTACCGCCGGTCAACTATCTGGAATCAATTGCTTTACAGGAAGGAGCAAAATCGATCGTTACCGATTCTGGTGGTGTGCAAGGAGAAGCATTTTGGCTTGGCGTTCCTTGTATCACACTACGTACTTCTACTGAGTGGCCGGAAACAGTGCGTAGTGGTGCTAACACTCTCGTTGACCCGGCGCGTAAGGACATCGCGAAAAAATTGAACAATATTAAGCCTACCAAAAAAAGAAAGGCCATTATTCCCAAAACATCACATAAAATCACCAAGATTTTGTCAGAACTATTTTGATTTTGCTTTTGTCGCTCGGCTCTCGCACTTCTGTACCGCAGGTAATTCGTCCGATGTTGGGATTTTATAAATTGTTACAGTGTTGTTCGTCCAAACCTGTTCCAAACAATTAAATTTTGTTTTGTCGATATCGGGAGTTTCCAATTCGCCTGAGAGGTCGAATTTCTTTTCACTGCCATCGCTCATTAGAGTAATGTTTTCGGGATTGTTAGGATTGTCGGAAAAGACAATATATGCTTGCTGCCTGTTGTATTTACGTGTGGTATTGGTCAGCTCTGCGAAGGAAATTGTGCCCAAATTATCGAACGGTTTATTGTAACCCATAATGACATATCTGTTTGATACTCCTCGAATTAACCATTCTAAAACCGGCTGCGAGAAATACAGAGCATCCTTGGGCATATTGTCTTTGATATATATTGCAGCATTGTACTCGGCAGCATTATAAATTTGTGGCCATGGATCGCTCCAGCGCGGCCAGAAAACCGCCGTGGCAACGACTAAAGCGAGTATGAAAGAAACAGGTTGCCATTTAATCGACAAGATAACATAGAATATCGCCGCGATACCAATGGCAATAGCGATACTGGCAAAAATCAACCATCTTTCCGGCTCAAGATATCCAAGCCCTTGGCCTCTGCCTCTAAACATCAACCAACCTAAAATAAGTGGCGCGATAACGGTAAAGAGCAAAACCAGTTTCTGCGGTTGTTTTCTGAGTCCGATAATGAATGCGGCAATAAGGCCTAAATCGCCAACCCAAAATCCGATCTCTCCGAAATTTTTACTGATGCTCCACATTTGGGGCCATTCAAAATGAACCGAACCGGGAATTCTTTTCCACAGAAATATACCGGCTATGCCACCGCCGACAAGCATCATAAGGAGGGTGAGCCACCGTTTTCGTTCGATCGATTTCAATATCATGTATATGGCAACAAACAATATAGCGAGCAAATACGTATAGTGAGTGTAGTAATCCAGCAGAATCACGGCTGCTATTGAAAGAGCTACAATTGCGCGGCCCCGAAATGATTTCTGATTGTTATAAAGCGCAAGTAAAATCAGAACAAGTAGAATAAAAACTACCGAGAGATTTTCGGGTAAGGTCAGAATCGTCCGTGTAAAGACATAAGGGAGGCTAAGGTAGCTTATGGCGCCAAGAGCTGCTGGCCAAGGTGGAAAGAAGTTTCGTAGGAAGATCAATAACAAGATTGCTATTAAGCCAGTCACTAATAGAGAGAAATATCGATAGAAAGTGATTAAGTCGATACCTGACTTTTGCGCCAATGAACCGATTATTGGTAACAGTGGCGGATAGGTGTTGTGAGCACGGGCGGCATTATATGCCACATTTGGGGAAACCTCACCATTTTCAGTTATCGCGGCTGAGGTTGCCATGTGATAGAATGGGTCGAATGAAAAGGGAAGAGAACTATGGTTAATATGCCAAAGCCTTAAACCCAGACCGAAAAGCAGCAATAACGCAAAAACGATATAGGGCAAGAAAGCGTATTTTTTTTCTATCTTGCGTTCGTTCTTAAAATTGACCGCTTGTGATAATGTTTCGTCCATTCAAAATCCAAAAATTGTCCTAATTGTTTCTCGGACCATTCTATTAACATTATATCTTGTTTCCCAAATTTTTTGATTAGCCTTGCATATTTTCTGGCGCTCATTTCGGTTTAAACAAATTGCCAAGTTAATTTTTTTGCGAAGATCTTCCACGCTGCTTGGTGTAAATAAATAGTTATCAGATCCGTTGAGGATTTCGGGCACGCCCCCGGTGCTGGGCGCCACGATAATTAGTCCGGCACTTAAAGCTTCTAAGATTGATAGAGGGAAGTTTTCGGTCCTCGATGGCAAAACAAAAATATCATTTTTGGAGATATGTACGTAGGGATTGTCAGTATGGCCTTCGAAAGCCACCTTTGCATCAAGTCGATGAGCTAAACCTTCTAGGGTTATTCTCTCCGGTCCCTCGCCGAATATTGTTACCTTGATTCCTTTGTTTAACGCTGCCATTGCCATGATAAGGAGATCGATGCCTTTTTCGGGGGAGAGCCGAGATATTGCAACAATGTCGGTTGATGAGCGGTTCGATTGAGCAACTTTTTTGGGAACACCATGGGTGACTATTTGAACTTTATCGGCAAGTGTTTTGAAAACCTTAATTTGATCACTTAGTTGCGCTGAGGGGCAGATGATAGCGTGGCTCAGCTGACCGGATATTTTCAACAATCCAAAGAACGGATGAGCGATGAGGTGCGGCCGCCAATTGGTATGTTCGACCCAGTTGACCTTAATACCGAATAATCGGCAAATCGGAGTGAAGACCAGCTTGTCATTGAGATCCTGCAGCAAGATTGAACGGTAACCTGATATGCGCAGACGCAGGGCGATCGCCAAATAATTTATTACCTCAATTGGCCAAAGACAAAGCAGAAGTATTATTTCTTTGCGTGTTTTGGCTTCGGGAAGATGACGGCTGTGTATCTTTCTATCCACAGTGCAAGCTTCGAGTATTTTCGTGTAATTAGAAATTAAAGTGACCGAAATGCCTTCTTTAATAAATCCATTACATATCAATTCGGTGTATTTTTCACCACCACCAAACTGGGTCGCATATTTAAAAATGGCGAGTTTCATTTGGATTAACTATACCATAAACCAACCTTATTTATCCACCATTAAACAGGCCAAACGAACGGTTTGGCCAATAATAATTTCGATGTTGATCGATTATGATTTCGTCGCTTTGACCCGCGGAACTTGAGCGGGAGTCTGCTCGGGCAAAAATTTTTCCAAAGCTTTAACAATCTTTTTCAGGGGTTTATCACCAGTTGGAAGGGTTAAGTAGCCAACCAATATATTTTTTGATTGGAGGTATATTGTATGTTTGCCTCTATAGCTTGCTGTCCAAAAGGCGACTATGTCATCATAATACGGATGTAGCCAACCAGATATTCTAACCCCGCCTTCCTCGACGCGATATTCAATCGCTTCGGGTTTGGCATAGGCGAATTTAAGTACGACAATCATAAAGAGAATGCAAACTACTCCGACCAGATATTGCCCAAGGATGGCCATTATAGTTGCCAAAGCCAGCATCACTACAATTAGAACTACGCCCCAAGCGATGCTCTTATCAACCAGGTAAAATTCCGGCGCTTGCCACTTTATGAGAGCGGGAGGCAGCTTTTTTTCACCATTCAAAAACACGACATCTGTGGACGATGAAAATACTTTCGCAACGCGATCTTTGAGCTTCATACTATAATTATAGCAAAAAACAATCCTTTTGATTTAAAGTCAGAATTGATAGAATTAAGCAAGACCGTTCAAGAAAAAAGGAGCTTGCAATGAAAATATTAGTCACCGGTGGTGCTGGATTCATCGGCAGCCATATAGTTGATAAGTATATTAGTCTCAACCACGAAGTAGTGATTGTCGATGATCTAACAACAGGCAAAAAGGAAAATATTAATTCCGACGCCAAGTTCTACAGAATTGATTTGCGCAATGAAAAGAAAATTGCAGCAATTCTTAAGCGTGAACGTCCCGAGATAATAAATCATCAAGCGGCGCAAAAAAGCGTTGCTCATTCAGTCACCGATCCAATTCATGATGCTGGAATAAATATCGTTGGCTTTCTTAATTTAATGGAAGCTGCCAAGCAAACGGGAGTCAAAAAGGTAATATTCTCTTCGACCGGCGGCGCGATCTACGGTGATGCTAAGGAGATACCCACACCGGAGACTTATCCGCCACAACCAATCTCGCCCTACGCAATAACTAAGTTTGCCACCGAGCAGTATCTGCGATTTTATCAGCAAACCGCCGGAATTACGCCAGTTATACTTCGATATGCCAATGTTTATGGTCCGCGTCAGGACCCTTTTGGTGAAGCAGGAGTCGTGGCTATTTTCTCCATGCTTTTGTCAGAGGGCAAGCCGTTGACGGTTTTTGGCGATGGTAAGCAAACTCGCGATTATGTTTACGTAGAAGACGTCGCCGAGGCCAACGTTAAAGCATTAAAATATAACCCGGAAAAGTATGACGATGCGATTATTAATATTGGTACCGGAGTCGAAACGACGCTCAATGATATTATCGCCTTGCTGGAAGATGCGTCCGCAAAGAAAGCCGAGGTGAAAAATGAACCGCCCCGCGCCGGTGATTTGTTAAGGTCGGCGATTGCACCCGAAAAATCACACAAAGTCCTTGGTTGGAAACCGCAAGTAGAGATCTCTGAGGGTATTAAAAATACCTATCAATCATTTGCATAATTTTCATGAAGATATGTTTTGATATAATGTAACCATCAACCTTATTGGAGGGAATTTGAAGGTACTGTTGTCTGTTGCAAAATACTCGCTTGTCGGAATTTTGGTTCTCTTGGTATGTCTTTTGATACAGAAGAAGTCGGCAGCTTCCGCGGCTGGCTACAACCCGAACTATCTTGTTTCGAACACTGATTTTGTTGATATTCACAGTATGAACGCCACGGAGATTCAGAACTTTTTAGTTAGCCGCGGAAGCTGCCTTAAAGATTACTCGCAGAACGGTCGGTCGGCAGCGCAAATTATCCATGATGCTGCCCATGGTCATGGTGATGCCTCGGGCTCTATTAGCGGTATTACGATCAATTCAACTACAGGTACTATCAACCCAGAAGCCCTCCTGGTCACGCTTCAAAAAGAACAAAGTTTAATTTCCGATCCCTCGCGTTGTACCGATGCTGTTTTAAGAAAAGCCATGGGTTATGGCTGTCCAGATTCGGGTGGCTGTAGTTCGACATATGCGGGGTTTACCAAGCAAGTCGAATGGGCAGCATGGCAATTGCGCTACAACTATGAACGTGCTTCGGGCCACGGATTTTCAAACTATCAGGTCGGACAGAATTTCTGTTTTGATGACTGGAATGGGACTCATTGTGGCACTTTTAATAATCGTGCTACGGCAGCTCTTTATCGCTATACCCCCCATGTATATAACGGTAATTACAATTTCTGGAACCTGTTCCATAACGTTTATAAATTCCAGCGCCCAGCCTATGCCTATGCCTACGTGGGACAGAATGCCAACCCCACTCTTCGCAAGGGTAGAAGCTACAAGTTTGTTTTGCGTATCCGTAATACCGGTTCTCAAACATGGTATAGAAATAAAGTCAATCTCGGTACGAGTCATGGCAATGACAGGATCCCGATTTTCCTGAGGGAGGGCGGTGACCCGTCTGGTTGGATATCTGGTAACCGAGTGCGCATGCTACAATCATCTGTTGCTCCCGATGCAGTGGCTTCGTTTGTGTTCTACATGAAAGTGCCTACCAATATCTCGGCCGGCTCGTATAACGAATATTTCCAACCGGTAGTCGAAGGTGTTAAATGGATGCCGGACAAAGGTATATTCTGGAAAATAACTGTGCCAGAATCACCGCCAGCGTTGAGCTATAGTTATGTATCGCAGAACGGCAACCCAACGCTTCTCAAAGGCCGCAGCTACAAGTTTGTTTTAAGAGTTAAAAATACTGGTTCAACTACCTGGCAGAGAAGTTGGCTTCATTTAGGAACTGACAATGCGCAAGATAGAATCCCCGGATTTATTCGCGGCGGAGGCTGGGCTTCGCCTAATAGGATCAATATGGTGCAAAGTAGCGTTGCCAGTGGTGAAACTGCGACCTTCGAGTTCTATATGAAAGTGCCGACAAATTTTAACGCCGGTTCATATAAGGAATATTTCCGCGTTGTGGCCGACGGTCGTGGCTGGCTTCAGGATTACGGTATCTACTGGAATATTAATGTCAGATGATGTTAAGGCAGGGATAAATGAAGAATAAACTCATTGTCATTGGAGTTGGGCTTGTTGCTGCCCTTGGTCTTGGGGTGCATTTCGATACTCAAAGTGATGATAAAAACATTTTATCGTCATCGTCTGTAGCCATGGAAACAGTTACGGCGTTGCCGCGAAAAGAATTCACGAATTTTGATAAAAGTGACATCGAGAAGAACAATATTACAAAATTGATCGTTAAAAAGACAGCGGCTACCGAAGTAATTATCAATAGCCAAGATGTCGTATCTCAAAAAGAAATCAAAGGCACCGACAGAGTTGCTATTGAAGTGAAGAACACTGAAGCAGCTGACAAAGTTGTTGCAGCGATTGCACAAGCGGAAGGCAATGATGCCGTAGAAGAGGACGCGAAATTGGAACTTTTTGCGTCTTACAACGACCCGTATTATTCCAGTCAGGGCAACTTAGTCCAAATGTCGATGGCTAGCGGTTGGCCATATTTTAACAATGTCAGCTCCATGACAATTGCTTTTGTCGATACCGGTATCCGTGGGACCCATGAGGATTTAACCGGAAGAGTTTCAGCAGGTTACAATGTTCTAACAGATCACTTGATAAGTGCCAATTCCAGTTCTGATGATAACGGGCACGGTACTGCGATGGCTTCGGCTGCCGCCGCCACAGCCAATAACGCCAAAGGTCTTGTGGGCGTGGCTTATACTGCACAGATGATGCCGATTAAAGCATTCAATGCAAGTGGCAGTGGTTTGGCTTCTGATGCGGCCATTGGTATCAATTGGGCAGCAGAGATGGGCGCAAAAGTGATCAACCTGAGTTTCGGCAGCTCATCTTATTCATCGGCCCTCCACAATGCCATTGTCCACGCCAGAGGCCATGGTTGTGTTGTCGTGGCGGCGGCCGGCACGCTAGCGTCGTCGAAACGAAGAGGAACGCCG
>CAYUJF010000021.1:0-8881 GCA_964445015.1 uncultured Candidatus Saccharibacteria bacterium | reverse complement strand
ACTTCTAATAGCGGTACGGGTGCCGTTTACCATGGGCGGCGACATCGCTAAGGGATATATGGCAGCTGGATTATTTATCGGTAAGCAAGGTAGCGATATTGCACTTCGAAAATCAATGACTGCTCAGGTGAAACGTTCTAATATAGCCAAAAAAGCCGGTATCGATTTAGACGAGATTAACAAGATGAAGGGTTTGACAGCTATGCAGAAACAGGCGCTAATTAATCAGAGATTGAAAGCTGCTGGAGTAAGCTGGAGTGACCGTGCCAGTTTCTTTATGGGTGGCAAACCGGCTAGATTTCTAGCCACCGTCCATCCAAGAACAGTTGGTGAAGGTGTGAGAAGTGCTCAAGAATCTGGTGAAAAAACTATCCAAGGTTTGATGCCATCTTTCAGCGAGGGATATCGTATGGTACCGGGAAACCAACATGCGATTTTTGAAAGTGAGTTAAGTAGCTGGAAGCAAAAAGCAAAAACCGCTACAGACGCTAAATTATTATCAGAATTAGCGGCAATACAACGGGGAGTTGGCTATAGCGATGAGGAAATGAGAAAGGTAGCTGAAGAAAGAGCTACTAACTCAGAGGGAGGGTATTATGGTAAGGCAGATGCTGGCGGTACCTATTCCTCAAAAATGGACAAAGAACAGCTCGCGAGATTTATGGCAATTGATGAAGAGCTACAGCAAAGAGGCCGGGAGGAGGCTTTGGGCGAGGTGGCTAGTCCTTTAGCGGTAGAGAGGAATATCCGTCATGGTGCTTTGCGAAATGCGACACTGCGAACACTTGGTATGTCGCATTTATACGCTTCGGAAGCAGGCGAGGGGGGAGGTGTCAATGAGGAATTGATGCAGATGTTAAGGAATGACATTAATGAGCAATATGGCGATCAAGCGGATAATATGTGGCGAAGGATAACAAATGTCAGCGAACAGATTAAAAAGAGAAGGGAGTTTTATGAGAGAGGGGGCGCGACTCCGAAAGACGCTATATTAAATCGAGTTTCGGCTGGTATGAGCCAAGAAGACATTCAACATTTAGTTGAACAATTAGCGGCTGCGATCAGTGCTGAACGGCTTGCAAGTGGCGGGTCGATAGTCAGTACAGAAGAAGATAGACAGCGGGATTACGCAAATGCCGAAGCAGCAGTAAGAAGGCGCGTTGATGATTTAAGCAAAGGAGAAATGCCAGCAGGCTCTGAAGATCAGGATGAAGGCAATGGGCTTGATGCACAAACAGTTCGTGCCGTTAGAAGTGGTGGGGCGGTTGTTCCCGTGGAGATCACTTCTCCGTCCGAATTGAAGGTTGCGGATACGGCAGTAGCAGGTGCTCTGAATAGAACAGCACGCTCAATCACTGATGCGGCAAGAAAAGATGGCGTCGATCCAGCAAGTAAAGAGCATTTAGAAAACGCCATTCAACAAGCAAGGATAGCGCCAGAGGATTTCGTGCAAGCTATTACTGATCAGGGATTCAAAACATCTGATGATAGGGAGGTTAAATTAAGGCCCACCACAGAAGCATATTTAAAGCGGTTCGTATTTATGGCAGGGAAAGGTAATAGTATTCCAGGTGAAGTATCCGAGCGTTATTTTCGAAAAAATCTCGAGGGTATAATGCCTTATGTTTCAGAAGTGTCGGGAGAAATATCACGTGGTGCCTTGCAGCCCGGTGAATTAAGCACTATTAAAACCGATATAGAACAAAAATTGGCCATAATTCGTGGTGGTGGCACAATAAGCGAACAGTCGATGAACGAATTAAGGGATAGTATGGCTCGAGTATCACCCGGGGTGTCGATTACGCCACAGACATCGGTAGGTAGTCTGTTAACCACCGGTAATACGGTTGTGGCAGCATTGGAACGGATGCAGACACCCGAGGTCTCGAGGGCTCTAGAGCAGAAAGTTAATTCTGATCGAGTCAAAGATATTATCATCAAACAAGCTGCACAAAGTCTTGTAAGACAGACTGCTGTAGAAAGAATTGATATTGTAGCATCGCAGCAGCAAAGACCAGCAACATTAAGAATTGCTGAGGTTGCTCGACAGATCGGCAATTATGCCAGAAATTCAGATATGTCGACTTATTGGGCAAAGTCTGGTTTAGCTGCCAAACAAATAGTTTCGACCAATGCGGCTCGACAAGTTATGGCAAGTAGGGAAGGAATTGATGAAGCTACGGTTCGGGCTGCACTTGAGTCACAATTAAGTAAGATTAAAACATTTGGCGGAGTCGCAGCGGCACCACCCTCGGGAGTGGCACCAGGCGCTCTGCGTTCGGTGCCGGAAAAACCTGTCGCACAGACACCTCGACCGGCGGCGCAGCCTGCTCCAGAAGCCGTTGCTCCGGTTACTCCTTCTCGCGCTGCTGCAACAACTCCAACTGCTCCTTCGATTGTGCCACCTGCCACACCGACACCGCCAGCAGGACCGATAACACAAGCACCACAACCTCCTACGCCATCACCTGCAACAGAATCAACGCCGCCAGCCAGACCGACACCACCTGAAACACCACCGACACAACCTCCAACGGCATAGATTCACGATTCAAGATTTATGAATTACGAATAGTGTGATTGCGAAAAATTCTTACGAAACCTTACTCACCCTATAAACCATAAACTTTTTTGAGGTTAATACTTGGCTGAAAAATCAGATAACAGTGCGGCATCGAAAGCCGATTTAATGAAGGCTACAACTCAAGCCGGTGCCGGAGCGGCACCGGGTGGTGGCATTGTTTCGAATGTTCTGAATGCCTCGGAATACGTCACAGATCCAAAGAAACGCAAAAAGACTCTGTGGGGATGCTTGGCGGGCATTGGATGCTGTGCCTTGCCTTTTTTTATTGGTTTAGCGGTTGGAATTGCGGTGATTACGCAACTATGTCAGTTGTATTTTGCCTGGTGGGCCACACCTGCGAGATTGGCGGACAAGGCTTACGGCGAAGTCCGTTCTTGGTTTACCGGCGACAATACCACTTTATTAACTCAATTCTGCGGCAGTCCAACAGGTTCGCTTTATGGCAGTGTTGTGGGATGTAATACCCTTGAGGTGGCACTTAGCTACATGGGCAAAGTGAGATATGTCTATGCCGGTGGTCACAATGGCAACACTAGTCCACGAGATAATGGAATTTGGTGGTTAGACTGCTCAAGCTTTGTATCTAAAGTATTACAAGATCTTGGTATCGATATGCCTATTATGCCAACCGGACCAATGGCAAGTAGATGGGACAAAGGGCAAGACCCAAATGTAAAGCCTGTTTTTGAAACACCTATAGCTTACAGGACTTTAACGGAGGAAGAAGTTAGAGCCAATATACGTCCTGGTGACATAATAATTCGTAATAAAAGCAATACCAAGCCCGCGAGTGGGCCAAATGAACATACAGGATTTATTTATAGCATCGACTATGAACATAAGACATTTATTTGGTTGGATAATAGTAGCGACAGAAATGGAAAGTCCGAGGCAATACCCGCGAAAGGTCTCCAGTTTAGATCTCGAGGATGGAACGATCATACGTGGAATATATATCGTGTAGTAAGTCAAGGAGCGACTGCATCGGGAGGAGGACCATGAAACTAAATAAAAGGCTCTTGATAATTATCGCAATTGTCATATTGCTAATTATTATTGTCGTTGTAATTGTTTTTGCCTCGAGAAGCAGACGCGAGAAAGCTGTTAGCACCATATCGACTACCTCGACAACTACTTCTTTGCCCGGAGTGGGAGTTAGTTTTCCGACTAGTTCGATTGCACAAAACCAAGATGCGACTGTTTCCATTGGTAAAAATAATGCCAGCTTAGATATTAAAAAAGGCAATACAAGCTCGAATCTTAAATTAGGTTTTCTAACTGCGCCGAATGGACAATTGGTTTTATCTCCTGATGATAAATTGGCCGTTGGTCTCTTTCCGACAGTGGCTGAAAATGGATCGAGAGTATATCTGTTGTCGGAGGGTAAGGAGCCGTTGGCACTAAATTCAGACATCGTCGAAGTTGCACTTGTTTATAATAATGGCGATATGGTTTATTTCGACGGCGCCAAAGGGATTATCGCCTACGGCAATGCATATACCGGTAGTGAGCGGCAATTAGCCCAGGTTGAAGCCACTGATGCCGGTATGGCCATACTCGACCAGACTCATATTTTATTCTGGAACGCAGCTTCGCAAGCCGATCCAAATAATTTGGCGGCCAACGCATCGTCGCTTTATAAATTAAATGTTTTAACAGGTGCGAAAACGACAGTTATTGCTGAAAAATCAGTTATTGACGTATCGATTTCGCCGTCGGGCAATCAGGTGTTAGTCAATAGAGTCGTCGATAACACAATCAATACTTGGCTATTTTCTTTAAGTAGTGGCAAATATATCAGACAAGTTGCCGAAAATATCGACTTAAGCAGTGGTGCCTGGAATAAGGATGAAACCAAGTTTGCATATTGGAATTCGAGAGTGATCATGTCACTGGATTTATCAACTGGTCAAGCAACTTCGGTTACAACTGTTAACGATTCGACAAAAGTTGGCAATCCGCTCGGTTTTGACGGGATAAATATTGTGGTTTACTCATTGCAAATAAAGCCTTCGGAATAATATTGATATGCCTCAAGTAGAAGACGATTACATCTTGAACGAAACGCCGGACGAAGACATGCTCCCCGATGAGCCGATTTATGATGATGAGAATGATTATGACCAGGAAGAGAAACCGGGGATAAGAGATCGATATGATGATGCCAAAGATAAGTATGAGCGTGCCCGAGATTTGCGCGACAGATATGAGAGGTGGAAAGAGAAAAGACAATTCAAAGAAGCCGATGAGGCTGCTACACAAAAGCCAGAACAGGCCGGCAAGCAAACCCCTGAAGAAGCAAAGGATCTCAAGGGCGAAGCCGGCAAGGGTGCTCCTGAGACGGAGGGCGCCAAAGTAGGGGCGAATAAAGCCCCGTCTGATTTAAAAGGCGAAATCGGTAGACCAATTCCTGAAGGTGGTGCAGCCGGTCGAGCAGCGGGAGGAGTAGGCAGGACAGCGGGAGGAGTTGGAGAGGCTGCAGGGGCTGTTGAGGGTGCTGGAGGAGTCGCTGGTGGTGCGGGTGCCGCCGCAGAGGGCGTAGGCGGTACGGCAGCGACTGTCGGCGGCGGCGCGGCTGCTTGGTGGGTGATATTGATAATCGTCATCATTCTTCTTATCGTCGCTTTTCTGATGTTTGCTGCCGGATTTATTGTTGGCTTGACTTCAGGCGGTGGTATGGGCAACAATATGGGAACTACGGGCTATGCCGGCGCTGGTATCGATCCAAAACTTTTATACCCAAGCGGTTGCTCTGACGATGCCATTGTTGCAGCCATGCAGAAATTTATTCCCGCTAAAAGCCCTTTGTACTCTAAAATTCCTTATATGGTTGCATCGGCCAAAAAAGCCGGCATCAACCCGTTTATGGTAGCAGTGCAAGCGAGGAAAGAGTCAAGTTTTGCAATGGCTGGTTCTTTGATAGATGATTTCAACCCGTTTGGCTTAAAAAGAGATGGACCTTGCGGCAAAAGATCTGAGCAATCGTCAGGCGCCTTTGCTCGTTTCGGATCATGGGAAGAAGCGATCGATTCATATGTGAATACCTCTTTGAAATGCTATTTTACACTGGGAGACAGAACGTTGGAACAAGTGATATACCGATACGCGCCTCCAAAAGATAAGAATGATACACCTGGGTATCTCAAAGATGCTCAACAGTGGCTTGGCGAACTCTATACATCATCCGGCTGTTCGGTGGGAACCCCAACGGAGTTTACTGGTAGTGGTCTGAACCCATCTTCCGATGATGGTATCGTCCCATTTGCTACACAGTCGATGTTGAGGTTGACAAGCCCAAACATTGACCAGGGCTTGCGACGTCCGAGTTATATCGTGCTTCACTTCACTGGGGGTAACAATGATCCTCGTGGAGGGTTCCAGAGCGGTGTTAACAACAACAACGGGTCGATGCTGCCTGTTAAAGATGAATATCGTGCCTATGTCCATTTCTACGTAGATAAATCGGGTAAGATTTACCAGTTAGCACCGACAAACAGAAGCGTCAGGGGAGCAGGTGGATTTAATTTATTAAGCTCTAACGGATCCGTCTTAAAAGGAATCAATAATATCAAAGATATTCCTGCTGATGCGACAATCAGTATCCATATTGAGAATCAAGGTACCGGGGCCGGTGCTCTTACAGATGCTCAGGCTGAAGCGGATGCTAAAATCGCTAAATTTCTAATGGAGAAATATGGCATTCCGGCCGGTAACATCATCGGACACGATAAGGCATACCAACTGGTAATTCAAGCCGGCGCCGATGCCGGTTATGGCAGTGAGCGATATAAAGAACCAGGAGAGAGTTTTATGAGTAAGGTTCGGGCAAAGATAGGTTCTGTTGATACTGGTGGCACCGCCGCGACGCCAGGGATGATCAATTGTAATGATGCCGTCGCTGGCGGAGCTACTGCTACAGAAGCTATGAAGAATATTAATGTCGACAATAACGGGAACGGTACAACGGATGGTCTGAGTGCGTCTCAAAAAATAATTTCTGATATTCAGAATGGCGGAGAAACGTCGACAGGAACTCATGTTAGTCCGAGCCCGAAGGTGTTGGGACTATTGGTATTGCTCGATAAATTTGCTGAAGAAAAAAAGATTGGCGCCGAGGTTATCACATTCATCACCGGGTGGACTGATGATAATAGTGAGATTCTCAGTAACGCTCATCGGACAGGCAGGGCAATAAACATCAAGACGACGGACGTGAAAGCACTCGGCAGTTGGTTGGAAAGTCAGAAAAAGGCAGGTTTAGTAAGTAACATTAGTTTAGTTAACGGCACGTTTGCCGACTCGTACCATATTGAAGTTGCCGAGTAATATTACTAGCATTACGAAAATATCTTTCAGGAATAGAATAGGATATGGCAAACAAACAATCTAAGCCTCAGATATTGTTGGATAGTGCTGACAATGTATCGAGCGTAAGCGGGTTCAGGCGATTTTGGTATATTTGGGTGATTGCCATTATTGGTGTGGTAGCGGCGTCGATATTACTCATTAAATATCGAGGTGGTACATCCATATTGCCAGTAAAGAGTAACTCCGAGACTATAGTTGTTTATGGCGATACCAGAAATGGACACGATATCCATCGCCAAGTCATTGAACGGATTGCGGCCGTCAACCCAAAGCTGGTTTTCCATAGCGGAGATATGGTCGAAGATGGCACAAAACAAGAGGAATGGAATACGTTTAATGAAATCGTTGCGCCGATTCGCAGCATTCTATATCCCGCGCTCGGTAATCACGAACGCAATGCCCAAGAATTTTATAATAATTTCGAGTTGCCCGGTAACGAGCGTTGGTATTCTGTCCAATCAGATTACATCTATTTTATTGTGCTCGATTCGACAGCTGGTTTTGGCGCCGACTCTGAGCAAACGAAGTGGCTGAAAGATGAATTAGCCAAAGCCAAGCAAACCAATAAATTTATTGCGTTAGTTTTCCATTATGCGCCCTTTAGTTCTTCTGAACATAGCCAAGATGAGAATGTAGTTAAAATGCAAACTGAATTAGTGCCTATTCTTGAGGCGGCCGATGTCGATGTATCTTTTAATGGTCACGATCATATTTACGAGCGGTCATATAAAGACGGAGTGTATTATCTGACAGTCGGATCTAGCGGTGCTCCGCTCTATGCGAAGGAGTCGACAAACAGATACAGTCAGATATTTGTTGCAGATTATTCATTCGCAGTCATTACTGCCACAAAGGATGATATGGCAGTAAATATTTATAACCCTTCAGGGAAAGAACTTGATAGTTTAGACATACAAAAATAACAATAGCCGTAACAAACGTCGATTATTCTTGAATCATCAATCATGAATCTGAGCTGCACTCACCCTCCGATTTCAAGACCGAGCCGTTTAGCCAGCTCCTGAGCTTTATTTTCGGCCGTTGTAGCTTGCTGTTTGCGGCCAGTTTTTTGATAAAGCACGGAGAGTAGAGTTTGAGTGGTGGGATAAACCGGGTCGATTGCTTGAGCTCGGTCGAGCGACAACTCGGCGCTTGAATATTCTTTGAGTGCAATCTGCACCTGGCCGAGGGACAGGTAGGCATCGCGCCAGTTGGGCTGATACTGCAGAGCCAGCGTGTAAGCCACTTCGGCTTCCTTTAAGCTACCCTCCTCTTGTTTTTGCCTACCGAGCTTCATGGCATCGGTACCGTTCTGGATTTTGCTTTTTAGCTCTGAAATGCGCTTAGCGTTTTCTGCTTCCTCGGCCTGTCTCTGAGCCTGCATTTTCTGGTCATTTTTGTCGAGCATATAGTTTCTGACGTTGTAGCCACCAACACCTATCCCGCCCAGGAGAATTGCGCCAACCAATATAAGTGATAGGGAACGCCATGGAATGCGGTATTTCTGCATGTGAATAATCGGCCGGCGTGAACGAGTATTGGCACCTAAGATATAGCGCGTGGTCGGCGTCGAAGTACCTTTGAAGTTTTTTGGCCTATAGACGTAATCCATATTTATTAATTATTTGGCCACTGCGCTGTAATTAACAACTCATGGCCTCTTAATGATAGTGGGATTTCCTGCCATATGGTTTCAGTCACAAAAGGCATAAAGGGGTGGAGCATTACTAAACTACTGCGGAGGATGCGCCATAACAAAATCTTTGCGGCCACAGCGCCACTACCGCCGTTTTTGAGCCGTTCCTTGTTCCTTTCTATTATAACATCGGCAAATGTATGCCAGAAGTATTCGTAAAGAGTCTCGCCGGCCAGGGAGAATTTGTTCGCATCGATTAATTCGGTGACATTTTTGATTGTTTTATTGAGTTT